>NZ_JZRI01000063.1:0-42161 GCF_000952175.1 Pseudomonas sp. ES3-33
ATATTAACCGTTTTGCGAATGAAGTCAAAGGTCCGGGGGACGGCCCCGGCGTCAGTCAGTCCACACCCAGTTCAACCATGCCACTGTTCAAGCGCACAGGCCAAACCCGCAACCGCTGCTGCGCCGACTCCAGGCAGTGGCCATCTTCCAGGCGAAAATGCTGCTTGTAGATAGGCGACGCAACCACCATGTCCCCCTTGATGTTGCCGATCAAACCGCGACCGATCACGTTCGCCCCGGATTGCGGGTCGTGATTGTCGATCGCGTAAAGCGACCGGCCCTGGGCCTCAGGCAGGTAGAACAACGCCACTTGCGCGCCCTCGAACCAGACGACGACCCCGGAGTTGCTGACCAGGTCTTGTTCACTGCAAACCGCTTTCCAGGCTGCAAGGTTTCGCTGAGTGTTGGACTGGCTCATCAGGCAATCTCCTCGATGACAGGAATGAGGTTGAGTTCGGTGACGATGATCGGACGGCGCTGACCGCGCTCCTGGACGAAATGGATATCCGGATCCGGGCGCTTGTCGTTGACGAAGGTGCGGAAGCGCTTGAGCTTTTCCGGGTCCTTGAGGACGTTGGCCCACTCGCACTCGTAGCGATCGACCACCAGCTGCATCTGCGATTCGAGTTCGGCGCCCAGGCCCAGGCTGTCGTGGATGATCACATCCTTGAGGTAATCCAGCCCGCCCTCCAGGCTTTCGCGCCAGACCGAGGTGCGCTGCAACTTGTCGGCGGTGCGGATGTAGAACATCAGGAAGCGGTCTATGTAGCGGATCAGGGTTTCATCGTCCAGGTCCGTGGCGAAGAGTTCAGCGTGGCGCGGCCGCATACCGCCGTTACCGGCGATGAACAGGTTCCAGCCGTTCTCGGTAGCGATCACGCCCACGTCTTTGCTTTGCGCCTCGGCACACTCCCGGGTGCATCCGGACACAGCGAACTTGAGCTTGTGCGGCGAACGCAGGCCCTTGTAGCGGTCCTCGATCGCCAGGGCCATTTTCACGCTGTCCTGCACGCCATAACGGCACCAGGTGCTGCCTACGCACGACTTCACGGTGCGCGTCGATTTGCCGTAGGCATGCCCGGTTTCAAAACCGGCCTCGATCAACTCGGCCCAGATGTCCGGCAATTCGTGCAACTGTGCGCCGAACAGGTCGATGCGCTGACCGCCAGTGATCTTGGTGTAGAGATCGTATTTCTTCGCCACCACGCCGATCGCGATCAGTTTGTCGGCGGTGATTTCGCCGCCCGGAATGCGCGGCACCACCGAGTAGGTACCGTTCTTCTGCATGTTGGCCATGAACGTGTCATTGGTGTCCTGCAACGGCACCAGGGAGGCGTCCATGATCGGCTGGTTCCAGCACGACGCGAGGATCGATCCCACGGTCGGTTTGCAGATACCGCACCCCGTGTGCCCACGGCCATGTTTGGCCAGCAGCTCTTCAAAAGTAGTCACGCCTTCCACCCGCACCAGGGCATACAGTTCCTGGCGGGTGTAGGCGAAGTGTTCGCACAGGCGGGTGTCGACGCTGACGCCACGGGCGATCAACTCGTGCTCGAATACCTGCTTGAGCAAACCTGCACAGCCACCGCAACCCGTGCCCGCCTTGGTCTGCGATTTCAGCAGCCCGAGGTCGGTGCAGCCGCCTTCGATCGCCGAGCAGATGGAGCCCTTGGTGACGTTGTGGCACGAGCAAACAGTGGCAGCCGCAGGCAACGCGACGGGGCCGAGCACCGGAGCGCCTGCAGACGACGGCAAGATCAGGCTGGCAGGTTCCTTCGGCAGCACGATGCTGTTCTGCATGTATTGCAGCAGGGTGTCGTAGTAGCTGTTGTCGCCCACCAGCACGGCGCCCAACACGTGCTTGCCGGTCGCGTCCACCACCAGGCGCCGGTAGCGGGCCGTCGCCTCGTCGATGAACTGATAGCTGCGCGAACCCGGCGTGTGGGCATGGACGTCGCCGATAGAACCAACGTCCACGCCGAGCAGTTTCAGCTTGGTCGACATGTCAGCCCCCATGAACGGCTCGGCGGCCTGCTCGCACAACAGGGCGGCAACGCTACGGGCCATTTGGTAACCCGGCGCAACCAGGCCGAACAGGCTGCCGTTCCAGGACGCGCACTCGCCGATCGCGTAGATGTTCGGGTCGATGCTCAGGCACTCGTCGTTGATCACCACGCCCCCACGTGGGCCAATCTCCAGGCCGGACTGGCGGGCCAATGCGTCCTGGGCGCGGATACCGGCGGAGAACACGATCAGGTCGGTCTCGAGGAATTCGTCATTGGCAAAATTCATCCGATAACGGTAGTCCTCGCCGGCGCTGATCGATTGAGTGGCACGGGACAAGTGCACGCCAACCCCCAGCCGTTCGATTTGCGTCTTGAGCGCCAGGCCACCCAGGTCGTCCAGTTGCACCGGCATCAAACGCGGGGCAAATTCCACCACGTGAGCTTCAAGGCCCAGGCTCTTCAGCGCGTTGGCGGCTTCAAGCCCCAGCAGGCCCCCGCCCACCACCACGCCCCGGCGGGCGTTGACGGCAGCAGCCCGGATGGCGTCGAGGTCTTCAAGGGTGCGATACACCAGACGCGAGTCGCCTTCAGCGCCCTCGATAGGCGGCACAAACGGGTAAGACCCGGTGGCCAACACCAAATTGTCGTAGGCGATGCAACCTTGCGCGGTGACCACCTCACGACGGGCGCGGTCGATTTCCAATACCGGCACCCCGAGGTGCAGCGTGACACCTGGCGTCTGGTACAGCGAAGCATCGGACAGCGCCAGGGATTCAGCATCGCGGCCGGTGAAGTATTCGGAGAGGTGCACACGATCGTAGGCACGCATCGGCTCCTCGCTGAACACATGCAGCCGATAGTGCTCCAGGGCACCGCGTTCGATCAGTTGCTCGACACAATGATGTCCGACCATGCCATTACCGACCACGATCAGTGTTTTCAACTTGTTCAACGCGGCAACATTGGCATTCATATCAAGCACCCGACAAAGCTCATCACGGTTTAAAAAAGCAAAAAAAAACGCCTGAAACCTTACGGTTCCAGGCGTCTTTGCCTGTTCTTATGCGGAATCAACCGGGCGACTTCGCCTGATCCTCCGCTGTTGCCCATGACCTGTCTGGCCGATCGATCGTCGTTGATCGAGGGGGCAGCCTACCCGGATGGTTCCCGGTAGAGCTAATGGGGGACTTGCAGTCTTTGTGCCATACACTCCTTGAGTGCCGCAATTTCATCTGGAGCAAGGATCGTTGGGCTGCCAGGTAGACGTGCGAAGAGACCTGCTGCGGGCCCAGGGGGCTTGAGCGATGCGGCATTTGCTAAATGACGAGGGCATCTGCCGCACCGCCAGCGAACAAACAGGAGCACTCGTTTTTCGCTTACAACTGGTGCGCGCCACCCTGCAACCCGCTTTATAAAAGTGCATCCAACGGTGAATTTCAGCGCCTCTTTGCCCTCAACATGCACAGTGTTCGCTCCCGGCAGATACCTGTAATCTCACGGCTGATCGACGTTATGCGGTCGATGCCTTTGATCAAATGATCGCCTCGCAGCCACGACCGGCGCACTCCTCTCAGTTATCGACAAATCTTGAGGTTTATCCGATGAGTAAAGCCCCCTACGTCCCGCCGCAAGTCTGGGTGAACAACGCCCCGTCCGGCGGCCAGTTCGCCAGCATCAACCGTCCCATCGCTGGCCCGACTCACGAGAAAACCTTGCCGGTGGGCAAGCACCCGCTGCAGCTCTATTCGCTGGCAACGCCCAATGGCGTGAAAGTCACGATCCTGCTCGAGGAATTGCTGGCGCTGGGACACGAGGATGCCGAGTACGATGCCTGGTTGATCCGTATCGGTGAGGGTGACCAGTTCTCCAGTGGTTTTGTCGAGATCAATCCAAACTCGAAGATTCCCGCGCTGCTGGATCGCAGTGTGCAACCACCGGTTCGTGTATTCGAGTCCGGCGCGATCCTGCTGTACCTGGCCGAGAAGTTCGACGAGTTTCTGCCGACCGATTTAGCCGGACGTACCGAAACCCTGAACTGGCTGTTCTGGCAGATGGGCGCAGCGCCCTACCTGGGCGGCGGCTTCGGACACTTTTATGCGTATGCGCCGGAGAAGCTCGAGTACCCGATCAATCGCTTTACCATGGAAGCCAAGCGTCAGCTGGATGTGCTGGATCGCCGCCTCGCCGAAAGCCCGTACCTTGCTGGCGACCGCTACTCCATCGCGGATATCGCGGTGTGGCCCTGGTATGGCCAACTGGTGCGAAACAACGTGTACTCGGCCGCCGAATTCCTGTCGGCCGACCAGTACACCCATCTGCAGCGCTGGGCAGAGGAAATCGCCAACCGGCCTGCGGTCATCCGTGGCCAGCGGGTCAACCGGACCTGGGGCGATGAGGCGAGCCAGGTTGCCGAACGGCATCAGGCTGAAGATCTGGGTTGAGCGGCTGATTGCCTGAGGGAATCCCGCCGATGTCGGCGGGATATCAAAGCGCCGCTTCTGGTTGATCTATCGCTATTGCCTTCGCCGCACGACCCGACGCACAAAGCCGCATGGTCGGCGCCTACATGTGTTTTTACTCGGTGGGCAGCGCGCTGGGAGCTGCAGCGGCTACTCCATCACATCGTGCGGAGTGAAACATGCCTTTTGCCAAAATTGCCCCCGCTGAAGTGGTGCAGATGCGCCAGTTCAACAAGAAGCTCGCCTGGATGCCACGCTTCAAAATACGCAATCGCGTCACGCCGCGAGTGATTCAAGCACTGTTGCGCATGAGCCAGCTCGGCGGCGACAAGCAATTGGCCAGGCATGGGCTTACGGCCGAAACACGCGTGATCAAGGTGGATGGCGTAGCTGTGCCCCTCCGGATCATTCGACCCCAGGGAAAGATTCAGGGCATCGTGCTGGACTTCCATGGCGGCGGTTGGGTCATCGGCAATGCGCAGATGGATGACGCCTTTAACCTGGCGATGGTCAAGGCGTGCAATGTCGCCACCGTCTCGGTCGATTACCGCCTGGCAGTGTCAACACCGATTGCAGCGCTGATGAATGATTGCCTGGGCGCCGCTCGCTGGTTGCTTGGCAACGAGTGCGAGGAATTTGCCGGGCTGCCCGTGATCGTGGTCGGCGAATCCGCAGGCGCGCATCTCGCTGCGGCGACCTTGTTGGCGCTCAAGGCCTGGCCGACAATGCTCCGGCGAGTGAGCGGCGCGGTGCTTTATTACGGAGTCTACGACCTGACGGGAACGCCAAGCGTGCGCACGGCGGGCCCGGAAACCCTGTTGCTGGACGGTCCGGGCATGGTCGAAGCGCTGCGCAGGCTCACCCCGGGCTTGAGCGATGCACAACGCCGCCAGCCGCCCCTGTCTCCACTCTACGGCGACTTTAGCGGTCTTCCACCAGCGCTGATGTTCGTGGGCGAACTGGACCCTCTTCGGGACGACACCCGGGATATCGCTGAGCGCTGGGGCGAAGTTGCGCAGGTTGAAGTGCACCAGCTGCCGGAGTGTGCCCATGGGTTCATCCATTTTCCGACGGCGCTGGCAGACAGGGTGCTGGCGTACAGTCGGGAGTGGATCAACGAGCGGATCCACCGGTTGCCGCGCTGAATGCCGCGATCGCACACGCTATCCGTCAACTATCTTTTTAGGAGTCAACATGCCTGCCAATAAGCGCGACAGCGCCCGTATCGAACGCCGCCTGGTCGCTACGCTCACCGAAGCCTGCGAAATGGCGAAAGCTGAAATCACCGGGTTTGACTGGCTGACTCACACGGTCGACTACGATGCTTTTCCACAAAGCCTCAGGGTGATCTGGGTGTTTGAGACCCGTGCGAGCAAGGAGCAAGCGCTTTCCTGTGGGCAGGACACACGCATGCGAGCACTCACGGCCATTGCGCTGGGCGAAGCGGCTGTCGATTCAGTACAACTGGAGCGTTGCGTGCGATTCGACTCCGAAGAGGAATGCCAAGTCCAGCATGGCGGGGATTGGCGTCGGCGCCTGTCCGGGCACCAGGGTTAGCTTTTGCAGTATCGCCTTCAGACCATCGTCCGCGAATGCCGGATGCTTTTAGTGAGCGGCGGCGATCGGCTTGGTTTCCGGAACCACAAAGTTCACGGTCGTACGGGTGAGTATCTTGTGGGTCGGGTCCGCCACCTCAAGCAGCACCTTGTGGGCACCCGGGATCAGGCCAACCAGGATGATCGGGTCTTCGCTGGTGTGCGCCCACGTGCCCTGCCAGTCGTCGACGGTCACGTGAAGGTGAGCGAGACGAGGTGATACCTCAACGGCCGCTTTGCCAAATACCGGCATGATCCTGGCGTGCTCCGCTCGATACTGGATGATCACAACCCCACGGGCGAGTGGCTCGACGAGCGGCGGATAGGCGATCAGGGCCGGAACCGTCTCGGATTCCAGTGGAAGTATTGCCGGCGGGTGATGGGGGTCTGCTTCGCCTTGAGCGGATGCTGCTGCGCAGATCAGGACACCCAAGGCCAGGGTGAGTGCATTTGCTAAAGCGAGTGGCATGGCGTTTTCCTCCCGCAGGGTTCCTTTAATCTTAGATCAAATCAATCGAATCACCCCACCATCAAGGCCAGCCGCCTTGACGACGGCATGATTTACGCTTTAATGCGCGTGCTGAATCCATTCAAGGAAGATAAAAACAATGAAAAGCGCTATAGGCACTCTTCTGCTCATCTGCCTGGCCACCCGTGCAGTCGCTGACACCAACCATGTCGGCTTTCAGAGCTCCACATTACCTGACACCCAAGACCACCGCCCGCTGGAGCTGGCCGTCTGGTACCCCACAGCATCTACCGCAGCCCCCGAGTTGATCGCTGACAACCCGGCATTCGTCGGAGTACTTGCAGTGCGCAATGCGCCCGCGGCAGCCGGCGCGCATCCTCTGGTGGTGATCTCTCATGGTTATCGCGGTAACTGGAGCAATCAGGCGTGGCTCGCCACTGCCTTGGCCCATAAGGGCTATATCGTCGCCGCTGTTAACCACCCCGGCACCACCACTCATGACCGTAGCCCCCAGGCCGCAGCACAGTTATGGCAACGCCCTGCCGACTTGAGCCGGGCCATCGATGCGGTGCTGGCTCAGCCGCAACGATTTGGCGAGATCGCGACAGGACGGGTGGCCGTAGTGGGCCATTCACTCGGCGGCTGGACCGCGTTGGAAATCGGCGGCGCACGTTTCGATCCCGAGCGCTTCGACCTGGACTGCAAAGTCCACACGACGTTGGCCAGTTGCTCCGTGTACCAACAGATCAACCCCGCCAGCACCCCGGACGCGAGAACCCGACTGGCTGCGGATTTGCGCGATAAACGTGTCACCTCCATCGTCAGCCTGGACCTGGGCCAGTCACGTGGAATGACCGACGCCAGCCTTGCGGCGCTGCCGGTGCCGACGCTGGTAATCGCTGCAGGCGCTCCATCTGCCGACCTTCCCGCTGAGCTGGAATCTGCCAACCTGGCCAGACGCCTGCCCCCGGCATCCAGTCGTTACGTCGAGATCAGCGATGCCAGCCACTTCAGCTTCCTGTCGTTGTGCAAACCGGGTGCGGTGGCGATGCTTGAAGAGGACGTGCCAGGCGACGGGATCATCTGCCAGGATGGCGAAGGCGGACGCTCTCGAGTGGCAATCCAGCAGCAGGTCATAGGGCTGATCGATGAGTTCCTGGCGCAGCCATTGATCACAACCCAGCGTTGAGCTGAAGGTGATAGCGCGAGCGTCGGAGGGGATGGGCAGGCGGATGAGCAACGTGGAAGATCGCTGGAGGTTTTGTCCATATGTGGATCTGGCTCAATTTGTAAGCTGATATCATTGATGAACTTACAAGTTGGACAGAGAAAAATGAACCGGCAGAAAAAAATAAAGCAGTTGTTGAAGGCTCACGCGAAAAAGGCCAGTGCCAAATTGGCACCGGCCAAGGCGAAATACATCAGCAAGGCTGACCGATTGAAAATGGCAGCTGAGGCGGGTCAGGAGCCAAGCACTGCTGCTGAAAGCTGAGAAGTGCAGACACTTCATCCCATGCCTACCGCGCGTGCACAGTCCAGGCCACAAGCCTGGCAACCATTGGCCTTACAACCAGTACGCACACAAAAGCAGATGGCATTGCTACCCGATAAGCATTCATCACATTCTCCAGGTAATGCTCATCCAGACCGAATTCGGCTATGGTGATCACCAGGCACATCAGGAACGCCATTATTGTTGCCATGTAGAGCGCGAATACGTAGGGCGTAGCGCGGCTCGGCAAGCGCAGCCTGGAAGAATAGGTCGTGGAGTCGGCGGTCATCGGTGGCTCTCGGGTAGTCAGTGAGCGACAACGTTAACAATCCCCTTGGTCAACCAGTACCCGCCTCTCCATTGAATCAATACTAAAAATTATCAACGAATCGAGCAGACAGTCAGTTCATGGATACTCTGGGTTTGATCAACACCTACATCCGGGTGGTGGAAACCGGCAGCATTGCCGCTGCGGCCCGCGCCCAGGGCCAGAGTGCGGCAGCCGTCAGCCAGAGCCTCTCGCGGCTGGAGGCACACCTCGGTGTGCGCCTGCTGTCGCGGACCACTCGCAGCATGGTGCTGACTGAAAGCGGTGCGCGCTACTTCGAGAAAGTCCGGCACATTCCACGGGATATCGATCTGGCCGCGCAGTCGGCGACCATGACCAGCGAGCCGCAGGGCGCACTGCGCGCGGCGACCACGGCGGCATTCGGTCGTCATGTGCTCGCCCCCTTGATGCCTGCTTTCAAGGCAGCCTACCCGCGCATCGACATCGAGTTGATCAGCACTGACCGGCGCGTCGATCACCGCCTGGAGGGCATCGACGTCAGCATCCGGATCAAGGCGCAGTTGAGCGAAAGCCTGGTTGCCCGCCAGATTGCCTCGCGCCCTTTCATATTCTGCGCCTCCCCTGCCTATCTGCAGCGTGCCGGCGTACCCGCGACACCCGAAGACTTGCACAAACATGCATGCCTGGTGTTTCGCTATCCCACTGATGGACGTTACCTGCCGTGGAATTTCATTCGGCACGGCCACTCGTTCGAGGTGAAAACCAACCCTGAGTTTGTCTGCGATGACATCGACATGCTTGCGCAAATTGCGGTGAATGGCGGCGGTATCGCGCGACTCGCAGACTTCGTGGCTCAGCCGCTGATCGAACTCGGACGATTGGTGCCGTTGTTCGAACCGCATCATCCAGACGCAGCCACTGCGCAACCTGAGCCTATGGATATCTTTGCGTGCGTCACCGAACGGTCGGCGCTGAACTCCAAGGTGCGCGCGTTCATCGATTTCCTGGAGCACGCGCTACGAGCAGACCCGCCACGGCACCTCGGGTAAGCCGCTAGAATTTCTGACTTGCTTAATACATATGGTTATCCGTATATTCGATCATCCATATGTAAAGAGCGCTTGCGATGATCACCCCCCTTGAAATCTTCAAGAGCCTGGCTGACGAGACCCGCCTGCGCGCCACCCTGCTGATTGCCGAGCAGGGCGAGTTATGCGTCTGCGAACTGATGTGCGCGCTCGACGATAGTCAACCGAAAATCAGCCGTCACCTCGCACAATTGCGTAGCAACGGCCTGCTGCTGGATCGGCGTCAGGGCCAGTGGGTGTATTACCGTCTTAACCCGCAGCTGCCGGAGTGGGTTCACGAAATCCTGCGAGTGACGGCAAAGGCTAATGCCGATTGGCTCATGGACAACTCCTCACGCCTGCAGAACATGAATGCACGGCCTGTGCGCGAAAGCGCCTGCTGCTCAAACCCCTTCGATCCGTCCTTTGATGTTCGCCCATAGCGGCTGGAGTACTCCATGCAAGTCCTCTTCATGTGCACGGCCAACAGCTGCCGCAGCATTCTGTCTGAAGCCATGTTCAATCATCTGGCGCCCGCCGGGTTCGCAGCGGTGAGTTCTGGCAGCTTTCCCAAGGGCCAGGTGTTGCCGCGCAGCCTGTCTACCTTGCAGCAGGCCGGTATCTCCACCGATGGTTTGTACAGTAAAGGCAACGATGCCTTCGCAGGCAACCCGCCGGACATCGTCATCAGCGTCTGCGACAAGGCCGCAGGTGAAGCTTGCCCCGTTTACTTCGGCCCTGCGCTGAAAGCCCACTGGGGGCTGGAAGATCCATCCGATGTCAGCGGTGACGAAGCGCTGATCGACGCCGCTTTCCGTGCCACGCTCGCGCGCATCGAACAACGCTGCCAGGCCTTCCTCGAACTGCCCTTCAACCGTCTAAGC
The DNA here is from genome assembly GCF_000952175.1 of Pseudomonas sp. ES3-33. Classification (NCBI taxonomy): domain Bacteria; kingdom Pseudomonadati; phylum Pseudomonadota; class Gammaproteobacteria; order Pseudomonadales; family Pseudomonadaceae; genus Pseudomonas; species Pseudomonas sp. ES3-33. The sequence goes on from NZ_JZRI01000063.1 coordinate 10,262, forward strand.
CGCGATGAACTCAAACACGAGCTCGATCGCATCGGCACTCTCTGAGGAGAACTGTTCATGTCAGAACACCTGCCCAACCTCGACGCCACCCTGTTCGAAGGTCTGCAAACATCGACCCTGGGCGCCCCCAAACCGCGCATCCTGCTGCTGTACGGATCGACCCGCGAACGCTCTTTCAGCCGGCTGCTGGTAGAAGAAGCCGCCCGCCTGCTTGAGCACTTCGGCGCAGAGGTGCGCATCTTCAACCCGTCCGGCTTGCCGTTGCCTGACGATGCTCCGGTCGAACACCCCAAGGTGCAGGAACTGCGCGATCTGGTGGTGTGGTCGGAAGGTCAGGTGTGGTGTTCGCCGGAGCGCCATGGCGCGATGTCGGCGGTATTCAAGGCACAGATCGACTGGATCCCGCTCGAGCTCGGTGCAGTTCGTCCGACCCAGGGCAAGACCCTGGCAGTGATGCAGGTATGCGGCGGCTCCCAGTCGTTTAACGTGGTCAATCAACTGCGTGTGCTGGGACGGTGGATGCGCATGTTCACCATCCCCAATCAGTCGTCAGTGCCGAAGGCTTACATGGAATTCGACGACGCCGGGCGAATGAAACCATCGCCGTTCTATGATCGGGTTGTCGATGTCATGGAGGAGCTGGTGAAATTCACCCTCCTACTGCGCGACCGCCAGGATTTTCTCGTCGATCGCTACTCGGAGCGCAAGGAAAGTGCCGAGCAACTGATGGCGCGTGTCAATCAGCGTTCGATTTGATGAAGAAGCAACGCCACCCCAGCCTTGGTAAGGCTCAACATGAATCGGCGTCGCAGACCGAACCTTTCCCCCGAAAACACCGTCCGAGGTAAGGCGTTAATGCTTACCGCTCACCACGAGGTTTCCGTTTGAAAGCTGCCGTCATCAAAAAATACCGACTGATCATCAAGACCATGGGTTACGTGGGCTGGGCGTTGTTCTGGCTGTTGCTCTGGGACATCGCGGTCACCGTGGACTTCATGCTGTTTCTCAACGCCAAGATCAACCTGCCGCTGATGCCCCTGACATTGCTCGGTTCGGCATTGGTGGTGCTGATCAGCTTTCGCAACAGCAGTGCCTATAACCGTTGGTGGGAAGCGCGGACGTTGTGGGGGTCGATGATAAATAACTCTCGCAGCTTCGCCCGTCAGGTGCTGACGTTGCTGGATGACGCTGGCCCTGAGTTCAATCCGGTCAAGTCGACCCTGCTGCGCCGCCACGTGGCGTATGTGAATTGCCTGGCGGCGCATTTACAGGGCCATGCTTGTCCGGAGGAAGTCCGCGCGTTTATTCCCGCTGAGGAATTTGCTCGCAGTGGCACCACCAACAACTTTGCCAACGACATCCTCACCGGCTCAGCGGCGTTGCTGGCCCGGGAGTACAAGGCCGGGCGGCTGGACAGCATTCGCCTGGCCAGGCTTGAGTCAACCCTGGTGGACCTGTCCAACAGCCAGGGAGGCATGGAGCGGATCGCCAATACCCCGCTGCCCTACCCTTACGTGTATTTTCCGCGGCTGTTTATTTCGCTGTTTTGCCTGATCGTGCCGGTGGGGCTGGTGGAATCCCTCGGCTGGTTCACGCCACTGGCTTCGACCGTCGTGGGCTTCATGCTATTGGCCATCGAACGCATTGGCACCGACTTGCAAAGCCCGTTCCGCCACAGCGAACACCAGATACAGATGGAAGACCTCTGCGAAACCATCGAGAAAAACCTGCAGTCGATGCAGCGTGATTCTTTGGGCGATGTGCGCAGGCTGGAAGAGCCTGCTAATGCGCTATGAGCATGGCAGTCAGGAACCGTAACGCTCGACTGAAAACCGGATGACAGTCGGCAAACGGAAAATCGTCAAGCGCAGATGTACAGACTGAGCGTCCCAAAGCCGCTACTGAAAAATATCATCAAGACGCTGATGGGCGAGCAGCGCCGAAACATCCGCTTGAGCCATTTATTGCTAAAGCCCGGGAATACAGGCCAGTTTTGCCTGTCGCCACCCTCGTCTATTGGCCGATTTCTGTCTGTTTTAACCGTAAGCCATGAGTCGATTACATGCCTCGATCACAGGCAGTTATCGGCCAGAAGCGCACCCTCCAAACCCCTCGTTCTCCCCTCGAAATTGAAGTCTCTCCTTCCCGCAAGGGCGCGCAGATAACCCCTCCGTCCGCCGAACCTTGCATAGGTATAGGGGGTATGCCTATCATGCACAATGCATAGGTAGGGGGGGTATCCCATGGGTCATATTGCGGTAAACAAAGACGATCTTCTCAAACGCGTAAAACGCATCGCCGGACAAATCCAAGCCGTTGAGCGGGCATTGGAGTCGGACCTCGATTGCGCCAAAACACTGCACCTTGTTGCCGCTACTCGCGGAGCCATCAATGGCTTGATGGAGGAAATCATCGAGGAACACGCGCGGGAGCATGTCGCAAACCCTGCTCTCAGCGAAGAAGAGCGTAACAAAGGCGTCGAAGAGCTTCTTGAAGCCATTCGCCGTTACTCCAAGTGAACGCATCCAGGAACACGCTCATGAACAGCACGAACATCAACTACACACACGACCATGTGTTCCTTGGCTCAGCACACGACGAAAATGCCAAGCGTACGCTTTGGGTTGTGGCGCTGACCGTTGTGATGATGGTTGGCGAGATCACCGCTGGCTATATCTCGGGCTCGATGGCGTTACTGGCTGATGGCTTTCACATGGCAACTCATGCCGGCGCATTGGGCATCGCGGCGGCCGCTTATGGATACGCAAAACGCCACGCTTCCAGCCAGCTCTACAGTTTCGGTACCGGTAAGGTTGGAGACTTGGGCGGATTCGCCTCGGCGCTGATTCTCGGTATGGTCTCCCTGGGAATTGGCGTTGAGTCTGTCATGCGCCTCTTGCAGCCAACGGAAGTTCAGTTCGGCACCGCTACGCTCATCGCGATTGCCGGTTTGATCGTCAACATTGTCAGTGCCCTGCTGCTGGGCCACGGGCACAGTCATGGGCACGATCACGATAACGATCACGGCCATGCCCACGCCCATCACGGGAACGACAACAACCTGAAATCGGCCTACGTCCACGTCATTGCAGACGCGCTGACTTCCGTTCTGGCCATTGCTGCATTGCTCGCCGGCCGGTATCTCGGCTGGGTGTGGCTGGACCCGGTCATGGGCATTGTCGGCGCAGTTGTTATTGCGCGCTGGGCATGGACCTTGATGGGAGCCACCGCAGGAGTACTGCTGGATCAGACAGATGCACACGTTGCCGAGGAAATCCGCGAACTGGTTGAGAAACCGGGGGATGCCACTATCACGGATTTGCACGTCTGGCGGGTTGGACCGCAAGCCCATGCGGCCATCGTCAGCGTCCTTGGTGAGGCCACTGCGAACGCCGATAGCATTCGTGAACGTCTCAAGCCGGTTCACGAAGTCAGCCATCTGACGGTCGAGTTTCGACCTGTCTATTAAGCGCCTCCCCACCATTGTCTCCAAAGGAACCCGCAATGCCTCTAGGGAAACGTGAACTGGCACGAATCGAACGTCGGTTGATAACCACGCCTACCGAAGCATGCGATCAATCACGTGTGCCCAAAGGTGGCTGACAATGGCTAAAGAAATCGAGAATCCCTGCATCTCAGTTTGCCAGCTCAGTGGTGATCTGTGTGTGAGCTGCGGGCGAAGCAAGGAAGACATCAGAAAGTGGAAACGCATGAAGCGGCCTGAAAAAATGGCCGCAGTGCAAAGGGCGAATGTGCGCTTGAAAGGGCTGAAGAAATCACAAGGATAGTCACTTGTTCTGGATGACCGCTATGGGTCGACTCTGTTGAAAAAGTAGCTCTCCTGTCTGGCCTGCGGCAAAATCTCTGCATTGGCCAGCAGGGAAGCACGCAGCATGATGGGACAGTTATCGAGTGGGCAGGAGAGGCTGTTTTACTCGTTCAACCTTGAAGATCACATTCCAGCCAATGACCTTCTGCGCAGCATTGATCAATGTCTCGATCTGAGCGACCCGCGCCATTACCTCGCCGATTTCTACAGCCCGATTGGGCGTCCGTCGATTGATCCTGAACTGATGATTCGCATGCTGATCGTGGGCTATTGCTACGGCATTCGCTCTGAGCGACGGCTGGGCTTCAGTGTCCGGTTCAGCTAGCGCGATCAAAGCCTTAACGTGATGGGCAACGGCAAGCAATCCCATTCGAATTAACCGATGCCGGATGGCCTGCACACTTTCCAGATCATCAATGAGGGTCATTTTTCCCTATTGGTTGATCGACGTGCCAAACGCAACGGCTCGGCAAAGGCGCCGGGCCGTGAAGAGCCGTGCTTAGACGAATGTCAGGACAGCGTTGAACACCAGTGCCGCGACAAAGCCAAGAGGCGCTGCGCGAAACAGGAGCTGCTGGAACAGTGAGCTGCGGCTCTGCTCCGTGGTACATGAGCCTAATATCAAGCTGCCTCCAGAGGAGAACGGCGAGATCGAGGTGGCTTGAGCGCCCACGACGATGGCCACGAACAGGATCATCGGATCGAGCCCCAGTGCCGTGGCAAGCGGTGGCACCAACGGGAACAGCGCCGGCGTCACCACCCCCAGTGTGCTGGAGAACAGTGACATGAACGCCGCCACCACACCGAAGACAATCGGCACCATGATCGGCGCAATGCTATTGCCCATCCACGATGCCAGCAAACCGATGGTCCCGGCCTTGATCGCGACCGAAATCAGCATGCCCACACCGCAAATCATGATCAACGTGCCCCAGGGCACGGACGCCATGGCCTTGCGTTCGTCGCCCAGTTTCAACAAGAGCGCGATCACCGAGAACAGGCTGGCAATCAAACCGATGTCCATCTTCGAATTGATGAAGCTCACCGTGGAGTTGTCAGGGAAGACAATTTGCGCGATGGGCGCCGCCAGCACGATCACCATCATCGCCAACGTCAGCCACAGGGTGATTGTCTGCTCGCGGTTCAGCGGCGTCGGCACCACGACCGCATAAGCGGACGCCTTCATCGCCTTGCCATGGCCGGTGAGAAACACCAATACCGAAATCACCGCCAGCGGTATCACCAGGGTACTGGCGAAAATCGCTGCGGCGTTGATGAAGGCCTCGTTTTCCGGGATGCCGGCATTGGCCATCAAGCCACGAAAAATGATACCACTCTGGCTGGAGACGAAGTTGGCTCCGCTCAAGGCGCCATAGTTGACCGCCATGCCACCCGTGATCAGGCTCATCCCGGTGCGCTCACACAGCAGCAGCGTGATGGGCGCCATGAACGCCAGCACTGTGTAGTAGCCCGCCCCCATCGCCGAGATGGCGGTTGCCGTGAAGAAGACCGCGAACGGCAACAGTTGAGGCATCGACCGGCATCGATAAATCAGATGCTCCGCCAGCTTTTCAAGCGTTCCATTGACGGTGGCAAAACTATAGAACAGACAAACCGAGAAGATGATGAAGAAAATCTTCAGCGGCCACAGGCTGATGACTTCGGACGGGCTCAACCCCATGCCGTAACAGCCGATCAGGTAAGCAAAAGCGATGGCGAACAGACCTATGTTGATCTTGGTCTTGTAACCCAGGGCGACGGCGACAACGATTGCCGCGACGACGAGCAGGCTCATCATGATGGAAGTCCTATTGTTGTTATTGATCGTTTAGCAGCACATGTCGAAGCCAAACAGCTTCGCTGGGTTGTCCTTGAGCACATGTGCCCGCTCGGCCGCGTCCGGCAGCAAGCCTTCGAGGAAAGCCACTTGCCGGGTATAGTTTGTCTGCTGTTCATACTGAGTGTTGGGCCAATCGCTGCCCCAGACGAGTCGCTGGAGACCGCCACTCGCGTCGCGCAACAGCGACAGCCCATGCGATGCCTGGGCAAGATCGGATTGACTGCGGTACGCGGCGGACAGCTTGAGCCACACCCCGTCATCGTTCAGCAACTCAAGAAACGCCTGATGGTTGGGGTTCCCGGCATCGATGCCCCCCGTCGGCAGGCCGAAATGATCAACGACCACGGTCACACCGCAGGCCCTGATGGCCGATACGATCAGCGCCAGGTCATCGATGCCGCGCTGAATTTCCACTTGCCATCCCCGCAGCGCCAACCGCCGGAACAGAGCGGTCCAGGCTGGGCTGCTGTAATCCGCCAGCGCCTTACCAATGAGATTCAAACGGATGCCGACCACACCGGCTTCGGCCAATTCGTCCAACTGGGTTTCGCTTACGCCGACATCCACCACCGCCACCCCACGCAAACGCTGCGGATAACGGCGCAAAGCGTCGAGCATGAAGTGATTGTCGGTGCCTAGAAAGCTCGGCTGAATCAACACGCCGTGTGAAAAACCGTGGTGATCCAGGTGATCCAGGTATTGCTCCACCAAAGCGTTGTAACGCGGGCTGTAGCGACGGTTGGCAACCATCGGCAGATCTTGGCGGAAGACATGGGCGTGCGTGTCCACACCGGTGAAGGCAGGCGGGTGAAGGCTGGTCATAAACAGATAACCCCGATCGTTTGTTGTTATGGCAAATCACCTGCCGCCCATGAAAAACCAGGCCCTTTGGCCCAATCTTCCATCGTCAGCATGTGTATAGATGTCACAAATTCATATAGATGACTAGATCACCATATATTCAGGGATAGATATCTGTCAAACCTCACGCAGGTGATAAAGTGGCTCCGCATGCCGAAAAGGAATCAAAGAAAAATGAACGCCCCTACTACCCTCGGATACGACGAGCGCTTGCCGCTCTATCAGCGCCTGCGAGAAGAAATGCTCGCCAAGATCGGCACCGGCGAATGGATGCCAGGCTCGCCCATCCCCACGGAGGCCGAGCTCACCAAACACTATGGTGTGGCGATCGGTACAGTGCGGAAGGCCGTGGATACGCTGGTCAATGAAGGCCTGCTCCTGCGCAGCCAGGGTCGTGGCACCTACGTGCGCCGCCCCAACTTCGATGCCTCACTGGCGCGATTCTTCAGGCAAGTGAATACCGCAGGTGGGCGCGAAACACCGACCAGCCGCATCCTGGCAAAAAACCGGCAAAAACCCTCACAGCGGGTGGCAACAGCACTGAAGTTGCAGGACGACGAAGACGTCGTGCACCTGGAGCGGCTGCGGATGATTGAAAGCCGCACACTTTTTCACGAGGATATCTGGCTTTCCGTCACACGGTTCGGCGTATTGCTGGACATTAATTCCGAAAGCTTCGGCAAACTGCTCTACCCGTTTTATGAAACCCAGTGCGGCCAATGTATCGGCTCGGCGACCGAGATCCTCACCGTGGAGCAAGCCGACCGGGCCATCGCCAAAATCCTTTCGATCAAAGAAGGCGCCCCGGTCGTCACCATCGAGCGCACCGCCCTCGGCTACGACCGCTCCCCGCTCGAATACCGAATTTCCCGCGCGGCGGCCGAGGGGTTCAGGTACCAAATCGATATCTCATGAGCCGAGTGGCAATGGTACCAACGCCCTCGCCGCCAGGTGTCAGGATTACGCCGGCGGTCCAACCAATCCAGCGCCCGATTCACCGCCAGCTCACCGAGCATGATGATCTGTTCAAGCCCCAACAACGCATTACGACTCTGCCACTGAAACGTCTCCGCCAAGTCGCAGGCCATTACATTGGACGACGCCAAGCATTCACAGGCGTGAACCAGCAAGTCTTCCGTGTCGAAATCCGGGTTAATCGCTTACATCGTGCTCGGGGCCCGGCTGCGGGTTTTGATGTCTTCGGTGTTGAGGTAATAGTCGAGGGAGTTGGCCTAATGGGAGCCACATTTGGAGCAAAACCGAAAGGGAACTTCAGGTGAGTATCCGCTTAGGGTCCAGGCTGTGTGAAAACGCATGTGCCGTATTGAAGTCTCGTTGCTACGTAAAATCTGCGGGTGTTTTGTTAATCAGCAGCCCGAAAATTTGCGCAAGAGCGCGATGTTCGTTCCAGTCCTGACTGAAAAGCCTGCTTCAAAACGGTTTCACACAGCCTGGGTCGTTTTCTGCCTCTCGCGACGGGCGGAATTCGGCTGATTCTGTTGAAAAACGCAAGCATCTCCGACTGTGTCGCCTTGAGCCTAGAAAGGACATAATCAGTGCACGACCATGAAATGTGATTTCGATGCCCACGATAATTAAACGACTGACCCCGGATCATACCTCGTCGTATCGAGCTCTAATGCTTGAGGCTTATCGCCTTCATCCCGATGCTTTTACTTCCGATGTCGGCGAGCGCGAAGCCTTACCCATCGACTGGTGGGAGAAAAGGCTTAATAGTGGATCTGATGCTGCCGATGCGGTGTTCGCTGCGTTTGAGGGTGAGGATTTGCTTGGTGTCGCTGGACTTTCTGTTGAAAGAAGAAAGAAGGCCAGCCACAAATCCACGCTCTTCGGAATGTACGTTCCACTCGCTCATCGAGAGAAAGGCATCGGATATAATCTGCTGCACAGCATCCTGGCCTATGCGAAATCCCGGCCTCAGCTTTTGCTTGTTCAACTGACCGTCACCGAGGGCAATCGAGGTGCTCAAGGGCTCTATGAGCGAATGGGATTCAAGCCATTTGGAATAGAACCTTTGGCGGTAGCAGTAGGGGACCAATTCATTTCGAAAGTGCATATGTGGCACGATCTACGAAACGCCACCTGCGAAAATTAGAGTCCATTCGGGTCATTCTTGATTAGCTCGTATCTCTCCTGTCTGGCTTGCGGCAAAATATACCCGTCGGCCAGCGGGAGAATACGCAGCATGATGGGACAGTTATCGAGTGGGCAGGAGCGGCTGTTTTACTCGTTCAACCTTGAAGATCACATTCCAGCCAATCACCTTCTGCGCAGCATTGATCAATGTCTCGATCTGAGCGACCTGCGCCATTATCTCGCCGATTTCTACAGCCCGATTGGGCGTCCGTCGATTGATCCTGAACTGATGATCCGCATGCTGATCCTGGGTTATTGCTACGGCATTCGCTCTGAGCGACGGCTGTGCGAAGAGGCCCATCTGAACCTGGCGTATCGCTGGTTCTGCCGGTTGAGCCTTGAAGATGAAGTACCCAGTCACTAAACGTTTTCCAAAAATCGACATGGCCGTTTTCGGGATAGCGATCTGTTTCGCTGGTTGTTTAATGAAGTGCTGCGTCGCTGTATGGACGCCGGTCTGGTCAAGGGCGCAACGAAGCATCGAAAAGTCACTTAACAGTGGTGAATAGGTTCTTTGATGAGGCCGAGCTCAGCGTCACGCTTCTTGAAAAATCGACTTTTTCAACACAATCGGCCAATAGCGGTCATTCGTGTTTTCACGCATGGCCAGCGTGAGCTTTGTATTCAACGGCTCTTTTCCCATTGGTCATTACTCATCGCCAAGCGAAAGCCGAGATGCGACATGGAGTTCATAGGATCGGCGCCCTGCCTGGCACTGGTTCGAAAACTCGTGCAATAGCTGTCGCTACAAAGAAAAGATCCGCCTCGAATGACACGCTGCGGCGCATGGGCCGTCACCCCGAGTTCGGGGTCATAGCTGTCGGGAGGACCCGCCGGGTTTACCGCTGCTTCGCTCGCCGGTTGATGTTTGAGACCAACTCCAAACGCGTCGGCTCGATACCAATCGGCGACCCATTGCCAAACATTCCCGGACATATCGTAGAGCCCGTAGGCGTTAGGTCGGTAACTGCCCACCGGCTTGGTGCCAATTTTGAATTTGTTACTGGCCCCGGTCACTGGAAACGGCTGTATCTCATCCCAGGTATTCGCCATCTTTTCTCCTCCGGGCGAGAAGTCATTCCCCCACGCATAATTCGCTTGTTCCAGCCCGCCTCTCGCGGCGTATTCCCATTCAGCCTCGGTGAGTAGGCGCTTGTGCGCCCATGCTGCGTACGCCTGTACATCTTCACTTGATACCTGAACAACAGGATGGGTTTCCTTGCCCTCGATTGTACTGTCTGGTCCCAACGGGTGACGCCAGTCAGCCCCCGGTACGAATGCCCACCACTGGCTGAAATCATTGAGCGGGATGGGTCTGTCTGAGCCGACAAAAACCATTGCGCCAGGCACCAGGTCGCTGTCATCTGGCTCGGGAGTACCTGGCGGTAGTTGTACCTCCAAATCTTCCCATCTGGGTTTGCGTTCGGCGGTGGTGACGTAATGTGTTTCAGCAATGAAACGGGCGAAATCGGCATTGGTGACGTCATTGCGGTCAATCCAATACCCGTCCAGTCGCACCTTGTGCGCCGGGCGCTCGTTTGGACGTGCCTGCTTGTGATCGCTCCCCATCAAAAACTCGCCACCAGGAAGCCAGACCATATCCAGGGGGCCATTCTTTCCATCACCCAGCGCTAACGGCACGGGGCCACGAATGTGCTGATACGGCACAAACGCCACGCAAGCCAACACGATCCCGGCGCAGACGATGGCGATACCAACACGCCGTTTCCTGATAAGCATGTGCGCTCCTCCTCATACCAGTCTGCAGCCCCTACTGAACCTGCTGAGTATCAAGATCAGGTATAGACACCACACCTCCAAAGTCAACGGCCACCTTCGCTGCTGATGAGATGGACTGGCAAGCGACGAAAACGGTTCTACACTCGGAACTTGGGGTTTCGGGGGGTTACAGGAGCTGGCCATGGCCATTGCATACTGGACTCAATCAAATCGGCTGCATAACAGGCTTGGTGCTGGACTGGCCTTTGCCATGCTTACGCTCTCTTGTGCCTATGCAGCGCCACAGGAAGTCAACGGCACGCCCGGTTCACCCAGTGCGACCACGACCATCGACGGCAGATATCTACCCAACCCTCCTCCGGCGTTTGGTGGCGTCATCAACCTCGACGCTACGACCTCGACGCCCTACTGGTCCCCGACCATCGTACCTCCAAAAGACGCGCCGAATGTCTTGCTGATCATCACTGACGACGTCGGCTTCGGTGCGCCCAGTACGTTCGGCGGTCTCATCCCGACGCCGAGCATGGATCGCGTTGCGGCAGCCGGATTGCGCTTCACACAATTCAATTCGACGGCACTGTGCTCTCCCACACGTGCCGCCTTGATTACCGGGCGCAACCACCATTCCGTCGGTTTCGGCGTCATCACGGAAATTTCGACGGGGTATCCCGGTTACAACAGTGTCATCACCAAGGACAAGGTGACCATTGGCAAAATCCTCAAGGACAACGGCTATGCCACCTCGTGGTTCGGCAAAAACCACAACACCCCATCCTTCCAGATCAGCCAGGCCGGCCCGTTTGATCAATGGCCCATCGGTATGGGCTTTGATTATTTCTTCGGGTTCATGGGCGGCGAAACCAGCCAGTGGCAACCGGGTAATCTGATGCGCAATACCACGCCAATTCATCCCTACGTTGGCAAGCCGGGATGGAACCTGATCACCGCGATGGCGGATGACGCCGTTGGCTATGTCTCTGAATTGAATGCCCTCGATCCTAAGAAGCCGTTCTTTCTTTACTACGCGCCCGGCGGCACCCACGCGCCACATCACCCGACGCCCGAATGGGTCGACAAGTTCAAGGGCAAGTTCGACATGGGCTGGAACGCCGCGCGCGACCAGATCTTCGCCAATCAGAAGCGTCTCGGCGTCATCCCGCCGGAAGCCAAGCTCACACCTTGGCCGGATTCACTGAAAAAATGGGATGAACTTTCGGCGGACGAGAAAAAACTGTATGCCCACCAGATGGAAGTCTATGCGGCCTATCTGGCGTACACCGATCATGAAATCGGTCGTGTGATCCAAGCGATTGATGACATGGGCAAACTCGACAACACGCTGATTTTCTATATCAGCGGTGACAACGGCGGCAGCGCCGAAGGCACCCCGAACGGCACACCAAACGAGATGACCACGTTCAACGGAATCGATGTGCCGGTCGCCGAGCAAATGAAGTATCTGGATGCTTGGGGATCGGACCAAACCTATCCGCACATGGCCGTGGGCTGGACCTGGGCCATGGACACTCCCTTCAAGTGGACCAAGCAAATCGCATCGCATTTTGGTGGCACCCGCCAAGGCATGGCCATCTCCTGGCCGAACCGGATCAAGGATGCTGGCGGCATCCGTAACCAGTTCCACCATGTCATTGACATAGAGCCGACGATTCTTGAAGCCACCGGCATTGACGCACCGCTTCAGGTAGACGGCATTGCGCAAAAGCCCATCGAAGGTTCGAGCATGGCTTACCTCTTCGACAAGCAGAATGCCGAAAAGCCCTCTACACGCACCACGCAGTATTTCGAGATGTTTGGAATGCGCGCGCTTTATCATGAGGGCTGGATGGCATCGACGACGCCCTACCGCGCACCTTGGGACATTACTTCTCAGCCACCCAAGGACATCGTCAATGGCGTCAAATGGGAGCTCTATGACCTCACAAAGGACTGGACGCAGAATGACGATATCGCCGCCGCCAACCCTGCGAAACTCAAGGAACTACAGGATTTGTTCTGGGTGGAAGCGAACAAATATCAAGTGTTGCCGCTCGACGCTTCCGCATTTACGCGCGTCGTTGCACAGAGGCCGAGCATCGTGGCCGGACGCACCGAGTTCGAATATCTGTCTCCGATTACCGGCATACTTCCAGGCAACGAACCCAACGTGTTGAACAAGTCCTACGTCATTACGGCGGACATCACTGTTCCTGAAAACGGCGGCGACGGTGTATTGGTGACCGACGGCGGCCGCTTCGGGGGTTACGCGCTCTACCTCCTGAAGGGTAAGCCGGTTTTCAACTATAACCTTGAAGGCGTTGCGCGATTCCGCTGGGAAGGAACCGAGGCGCTCACTTCCGGAAAACACAGCATCAGCTTTGATTTCAAATATGCCGGGCCGGGATTTGGTAAGGGCGGCACCGGCGTGCTGTCGATGGATGGAAAGCAACTGGCTAGTCAAACAATCCCACACAGCGTTCCATTCGTCTTCGGCGTGGATGAAAGTTTCGATATCGGTTCCGACACCGGCACCCCCGTCGATGACAAGGATTACCAGGTACCGTTTGCATTCACCGGTTCACTGCACAAACTTTCCGTCAAGCTTGAACCAACGCAGTTGAATGTCGAGGGCAAGGAGGCAGTTCAGAACAAGGTTGGCAGCAAAGACTAGGCAAAAGCACGCGGGTCAACTCGCACGAGATGATCCGCGACTTACCTGCGGCAGCCTCCTTTGTAACCATCGGATCGAGTTCGCCTGTTGCAACTTTTCCTGAAGGTGCGCTTTGGGTCGTTTTCTGCCTCTCGTGACGGTTTGTCAGTATTACTGCCAATGCGATTTATCGCGGTTCAAGTAGCCAATTGCTGCATTGCGCATCGGCGGTCTAGGCAATTTGACGAGCTCGGTTCTCCCAGAACGGCTTGCGCAGTTCGGTCTTCAACACTTTCCCGACACTGGATAATGGCAACGAGTCCCGGAACTCGACACTACGCGGAACTTTGTAACCGGCAATGGATTCGCGGCAGTGGGCGATAACTTCTTGCTCGGAGATACGTGCGCCAGGGTTGCAAACGATCACTGCGTGAACCGTCTCGCCCCATCTATCGCTGGGAATGCCTATCACTGCAACTTGGGTAACGGCCGCAAGTCTGACGATGGCGTTTTCGACCTCGGCGGTATAGATGTTCTCCCCGCCGCTCACAATCATGTCCTTCAGCCGGTCACAGATATAGACGAAGCCATCTTCGTCCATGTAGCCACCATCGCCGGTGTGCATCCAGCCGTTACGCAGCGCTTCGGCAGTGGCTTGCACGTTGTTCCAGTAACCAAGCATGACATTCGGTCCGCGTGCGACGATCTCCCCCACGATGCCTCGCGGCACCTCCCTGTCTTCGTCATCCACGATACGGATTTCAACGCAGTTGACCGCAACCCCCGCCGAGTACATTTTGCCGCTGCGCTGATGCGCCTCGCAGTGATACTCGGCATCGAGGATGCACGCGAAGGGAGACAGTTCGGTCATGCCGTAGCCTTGAATGAAATCGGCTTGCGAAAAGGACTGGCGGGCTTGGTCGAGCAGTGCCGGGGAGATTGCCGAAGCGCCATAAGTGATTTTTCTCAGCGCGCTCAGATCAAGTTGGGCCGCTGCAGGATTGCCTTCGCGCCAATCGAGGAGCATCTGCAGCATGGTCGGCGCCAGCCTTGTATTGCTGATTCGTTCCAAGCCGATGCATTCGAGTACTTCCTGCGGTTTGAAGGTCGATAGCACCACATGCGTACCGCCGCTAATGAACAGTGAGATCATTGCCGACAGATCAGCTATATGGAACATCGGCATGGCATGCAGGAAGATAGTCTGAGGTCCGATCCCGGTCTGGTTGAAAGTAGCCAGGGCTGATAAAACGAGGTTGTTATGACTGAGCATTACCCCTTTGGGGAAGCCCGTGGTTCCACCGGTATAAAAGATGCCCAGCAGAGAATCGCCACCACGAAGGGCATCTTCGACTGGCTCATACTGGGTGATCAGCATTTCGTAGTTGAGCATGCCAGGTGGAGTTTCGCCCTCCCCGGCATAAATCATCAGGCGCAGGGTTTTCGCAGCAACGCTGATTTTTCCTGCCAGATCCAGGAAATTATCGTCGACGATCAGTACACAGGTTTCAGAATCGTCCAATGAATAGACAATCTCCGCAGCGCTCCAACGAATGTTGACCGGGTTGAGCACGGCATCGGCCCAAGGGACCGCCAGACAGTATTCGATGTACCGCTGCGAGTTTAGCGAAAGCATCGCCACCCGCTCGCCGCTGGTCACACCCAGGCCTTTTAAGGCGCCGGCCAGACGGGCGACTCGTTCGCCCAACTGGGCAAAGCTCAGACTACGACCTTGGTAACGAATGGCCGGCGTGTCGGGACGCTGTTGCATATGGCGATGCAACCCTTGGGTCAAGTACATCTAAATCTCCTGCCTTGTTTTTTAAAGAGTTACAGGTTTCTTAACTGAAGATTTGATCAGAACGTCTTGCTGGCACTGACCACTACAGTCGAGGTGCACACATCGGTGTAACCGTAGTAACTCGCGCACTCGCTCTTGGAAAGGTCCGTGTCGACGTAACTAAGGCCCCAGTTGATTCCAAGTGCGCTGCGGGTCAGCTTGGCTTCCCATTCGCGATAATCACCACGAGCCTTGCCACTGTTTGACAAAAACACATCATCCTTGAAGTCGAAACGACCATAGCGGACCTCCAACCCGACCTGATCCACAATTTCATGGCTGTACCCCAAGTAGGTGTAGAGCGTGTCTTGGTCTTTCCCGACGAAGTTCTTCAAGTCGTTGGAGTAATAACTACCGAACTTGAAGCCATAGGCTTTGAGAATGGCGTAGACCTCACTCATGTTGAATTGTGCTTCCTTGGCATAGGTGTACTTGAGATACCCCACATCAAGGCTGACATCGTCATTGAATGGAATGAAAAAGCCTGCGTAGAAATCTTGTTCCAGGCGCGTTTTCAGGTTCATCCCAAAGTCGACATTTGATGTCCAGACGCCCGCATAGGCACCGCTACTGTGTATCAATGTGGCCTCCAATTGCGCAGCGGGATCGCCGAGTGTCATGGACAATCCGCGACTGCGGTAATCGCTGACCACCTGTGGTTTGAGCTCCAGTTGCAGGTTGTCAGTAAGTGTCACGGCACCCGCGCCAAAGGGGAAAAGCGCGCAGCCGACAAGGGTCGTGATAGCAAGACGATGCATAGGTTGAATCCTGTTTATTATTATTGGCAGGCTAGGCTTCGCCCTCCCATGCCCCGAAGAGCAACGGTCAGGCTGACGTTGGAGGATTACGGGTGGCTGTAAACTTCGCGCCCGGAAAAATAGGTCTTGAGTACTTGGGTGTCGGCGAGTTGCTCTTCAGGCACGTTGAATACATCGCGATCAAGAACAATCAGGTCAGCCTGTTTACCCGCGGTGACAGAGCCAATCTCTTTATCTAAACCGATCGCGCGGGCGGCGTTGCGGGTATAGGCATAGAACATCGTTTCCCGATCGATATCCTCATCCTTGTTGAGCACGCCCTTGGGGCCTTTGCGACTGATGGCCTGCCCAATAGCTTTCCACGGGTTGGGCGTACTGACCGGCCAGTCGCTGGCACCTGCGATGGTCGCGCCATTTTTCAATAATGAACGCGCCGGGTACATGAATTGAAACTGCATTGCACTGATGTAAGGCTTCAGCAAATCAACGCTCAACTCATCCGCTGACGCCCAGTACAGCTGCATGGAAGCGATCACATTCAGGGGCTTGAAACGAGCGAATTCCTTGGGATTGACCATCTGCAAATGGGTGATCGAATGCGTCACGCCACTCTGTCTGTCATGCCTGGCCTGCTCGATCCCATTGAGCGCTTCGCGTACCGCCCGGTCGCCGATGGCATGCACATGCACCAGCCAGCCACGGGCGTCCGCGGCGCTGACCAGTTCACCGAAGTGAGCGGGATCGATCAACAACTCCCCGCCTTTCTTTGAATTCTTGTAGGGGGTGAGCAACGACGCGGTTTGTGCCGGAAATTCGGCGACGCCATCGGCAAAGATCTTGATGCCCGGCAGGCTGAGATTTTCGACGCCAAGGAACTGCTTCCTTACCTGATCCAGCACATCCAGATCCGCCGGCGCGCTTTTCGGATTGGCAACCATCAGCGCGGCTACCCGCAACTGAAGCTCACCTTTTTCCGATAGCGCTTTATAGACGGGCAACACCCCAAGCGTGTGCGCTGTGGGCTTGAAGTCGAACAGCCCATCGGCTGGCATGGCATTGGCCGCCGGGTCCATAAGGGCGGTGATGCCCAGGCTGTGGTTCAGGTCACGCGCCGCGCGGCCAGCGGCCATAAGTTGATCAAAGGTCGGCGCAGGCAATTGCGACATCACCGCAGACAGACCCGCGTCAGCCACGAAGCCATTGGGGGTACTGTCCTCATGATGGCCGATGGTCGCCACCGCTTCGCCTTTAAGCGACTTGACGCGCTCGGCATCGATGCCTGCTCGCTTGAGCATCGCCGCGTTGGCCCAGCCGGTGTGATAATCCCAGCCGATGAAAGCAATCGGTGTATCGGCCCATTCGCCATGATTGAAGCGCTTTTCAAATTCAGCCACTTCACTCCAGTAAGTGGAGGGGAAACCACCGACCGCCAGACTGTCTCCGTGCCGCGCCTTGCCGTCGTCTCGCCACGCGCGCAAACGCTGCTCCAGTTCGTCGAAGGCCAACATCTGGCCCTCGAGATCTGCCGCCTTTAGCTTCACGCCGCCAAAGATCGCGTGGCTGTGGCTGTCAATGAAGCCTGGCATGACGACCTTACCCTTCAAATCCACCACTTGGGTCATGGCATCTTTGAGCGAAAGAATCTCGACATCACTCCCGACCTTGAGGATACGGCCATCGGCTACCGCGACGGCTTGTTGCAGCGGCTGACCCGGCTCGGCCGTGAACACCTTTGCGTTGTACAAGAGCAAATCGACAGCCGCCATGCTTTCCATTGATGCAAAAGCGACAGCAATTGCCAACGTCGTCCCGAGAACCTTCTTCATCGCCTGAAAACCTTTTTTTATTAGAGTGTTCGGGAGACTATCCAAAGGAGGCGATGTTAAGAATACCTAAACCCCGAAAGACATACTTTCCAGAAAGGTAAAAGCGAATGGACCAGCTCGGCGCTATCACTATGTTCGTCGCCACGGCAGATCAAGGCAGTTTTACGCGCGCAGCTTCCCATCTGGGCAAAACCACGTCGGCTCTGACCCGGGCGGTAACCCACCTTGAGACGGAATTGGGCACACGTCTTTTTGAGCGTTCTACCCGCCGAATTGCCCTGACCGAGGCCGGGCAGATCTATTTGGCAAGCGCTCGACAGGTGCTGATTCAGCTGCAGCAAGCTCGGGAAGATCTTGACCAACTCCAGCAGGAGATGTGTGGCTCGTTGCGAGTAGCGGCGCCACCGTCCTACGGTCCAGCGTTTCTGAATGCGGTGTGCTGCCGCTTTCTCGATAGATACCCCCAGATGCGTCTTGAGGTAATTCTCACCGAAGAGTTCGTGGACCTGCTTGAGGGCAGCTACGATCTTGCTGTGCGTGACGGACCTGTGGGGCCGGATCTGATTGCCCGACCACTGACCGTCAACCGTATCCGACTTTGCGCTAGCCCACGCTATCTACAGCGCAATCCTCTAGAAGTCCTACCGCAAACGTTCGATCAACATGACTGGTTGATCTATCGACACCCTGCACTGAACCCGCATTACTGGTGGTTGACCCATGAAGGCGAGCGCCGGCGCATTTTGCAGCCTGTGCCTCGCCTGTCTAGCGATAACTATGATCTTCTGTTTAATGCGCTGCTGGATGGGCAGGGATTGCAATTTTGTCCACAGTGGAGTGCTGCTCCCTATTTGCGGCGTGGCGAACTTGTGCAGCTGCTCCCCGATACAGACCCTGACCCGGAGCAATTCGGTTCTACAGTCCATGTAATCTATCCGGCACACAGACGCCACACACGCAAACTCCTGGCTTTTATTGAATGTCTTGGTAACTACCTGGAAGAAGAGGCGCTGCATTAAAGGGGTAGCGAGGTACTGAACAACCGCGCTCTCTGAGAAGGATTTTATGCCGGCCATCAGTGGATAGTCCCCCTGCATGACCGGATGCTATGGGTCGGATAACGATTGAGGTAGGCGCGTCGCTGGTTCCCAGTCAAACGTCCTCCGGTTCGGCGAACGCCATCAGCAAATCTTCAACCAAAGCTTGCTGTGCCTCACTTGGTTGGCGGGCACTATGGTTGGCCAAATGGAATTGCACACTGAATTCAAAAGTCGCGGGGCCTAGTACCTGCAACAGGCCTCGGGCTTGCCAAGGCGCAGCGACGTGGCGGGGCAGGTAGCCGATGTGCGCGCCAGACAGGATAAAGGCCAGACTGCCTTCGACCTGCTCGGTGCTCACACTACTGTAGTTGGGCTTGAATGCTTCGACTGAGCTTGTGAAGCGGTAGGGGTGGAGCACTCCGTCACAGGCACTCAACTGCATCTGGCCGGGGTGTGGAACACCGAATAACGGGTGACCCTTACCGCAGTAGAGTCGTTGCTGTTCTTCGAACAGAGGATGGTAATTCAGAGCACTTTGCTGGCCGGAGAAGTAGCTGATGGCGAGGTGCAACTGGTTCTGCAACAGGCGCCGTTCCAACTCTGCCGGCATGGCACTGAGTAACTTGATCTGCACATCCTGGTTACGCTTGCGAAAACACCCGATGGCGTGCGAGATACGCTCGATCACCTGCGAGTCGAGGGCTTCGGACAGGCCGATAGACAGTTCGCCGAGCAGTTTGTCGGCCATGCCCTGGGCCTCGCTCTTGAATACTTCGATGGAAGAGAACAGGTTGCGCGTGGCTTGCAGGACCAGCTCGCCCTTTGGTGTCAGGCGAAAGCCCGCCTTGCCGCGTTCGCAGAGACGATAGCCGAGGCGGGTTTCGAGTTTGGCCATCTGCGTACTGATGGTCGACTGGCCGATCCTCAACTCACCCTGGGCGGCGCTGAAACCGCCGCATTCCACCACGCAGACGAACAAGCGCAGTAGTTGCAGATCAACATCGTGCACTTGATTGAACATGTCGCTCCAAACATTGATGGCGGTGAATGCCAAGGTAGCACACTTCATATTTATTCAAGATATGGCAGGGCATAGGATTCGCGCATCGATGCTAACCGAGGAGTTATGTCATGCGCGCCTTGATAGGTTTGTTCTGCTTGTGCTTATGTTTTGGGGCTCAGGCCACCGATACGCAGTTGAGTATTTATACCTGGACCGAGTACATCCCCGATGAGGTGCTTCAGCGCTTCAAAAATGAGACTGGAATCGAAGTCAAACTCGACGTGTTCTCCAGCGCCGAGGAGCAAGACAGCAAGTTGCTCACTGGACACAGTGGTTACGATGTGGTGTTCCCCTCCACTAACTCGTTGGCGGTGGCGATCAAAGCCGGGGCGGTGCAACCGATCGAGCACGCCCAGCTTACGCATTACGCCAACCTTGACCCGGATCTGCTACTCAAGCTGACTTCCAGCGACCCTGGCAATCAATATGGGGTGCCTTACGCTTGGGGTACGGTTGGCTTGGGCATCAACAAGCAGGCAGTGGCCAAGCGGATTCCAGATGCCCCCTTGAACAGCCTCGATCTATTGTTCAAGCCTGAATACGCAAGCAAGCTCAAGGACTGCGGTATCGCCGTGCTGGATTCACCACAGGAAGTGATCAGTATCGTCCTCAACTATCTCGGCCATCCCCCCTACAGCACGGATGCGAACGAGCTGAAGCAGGCACAGCAACTGCTGACCCAACTTCAGCCGAATCTGCGATATATCAACAGCAGTCGGCAGATTGACGACCTGGCCAAGGGGGACGTTTGTCTGACCCTGGTCTACAACGGCGACGCTGCGATAGCCGCTGCCCGAGCCAGTGAGTCCAAGCAGCCGTTCGAGGTGATCTATCGGATTCCGCGCGAAGGCACCCTGCTCTGGTTCGATTCCATGGCCATTCCTGTAGATGCGCCGCACCCACAAGCCGCTCGTGCCTTCATCGACTTCATGCTGCGCCCGGAGTCCATTGCCGCGCTGACCAATTCCTTGTTCTTTGCCAACGCCAACAAGGCGGCCACGCCGTTGATCGATAAGGCCGTAACGACTGACCCAGATATCTATCCGTCACAAGAAGTTCGCGACCGCCTGTTCAGCGAGCAGCTACTGCCGCTACGCGCCCAGCGCGATCGCACTCGTCTGTGGACCACGTTCCGCACCAAAATTTAAGGATTCCACCATGGAAGTATTTCAAGGTAACGACCTGGCCATCACCCGTGAAAGTCTGTACGGGACGCAATCTGAACCGACCTACGGCGGCATCACCAGTTTCATGCGCCGGCGCTATACGCGTGACTTGAACGGGGTCGATCTGGTCGTCAGTGGCATACCGTTCGACACCGCTACCAGCAATCGCCCGGGTACTCGCTTCGGACCAAGGGCAATCCGTGCTGCCTCAATCCAGTCGGCGTGGGAGCGCCCTTTCCCATGGGAGTTTGATCCATTCGATCATTTGGCTGTGATCGACTACGGCGATTGCAACTTCGACCATGGACAGCCGCAGAGGACGCCCGCCGCCATAGAAGCGCATGCCGATTACATTCTGGGTGCGGGCTGCGGGATGCTTACGCTGGGGGGTGATCACTTCATTAGCTACCCATTGCTCAAGGCCCATGCGAAGAGGCACGGCGCTTTGTCGCTCGTGCACTTTGACGCTCACAGTGATACCTGGCCGGATGCCGACGACAGCGAGCAAGGCATTCATCACGGCACTATGTTCTATCACGCCGCCCGACAAGGCCTGGTCGATCCGGGCCGTTCAGTGCAGATCGGTCTTCGCACTACCAATGACGACACGATGGGCTTCCAGGTACTCGATGCCCGCCAAGTTCTCAGCACCTCACCGAAGGCTATCGCCGAGCTGATTCTTGCGCGGGTCGGGGATAACCCTGTGTACCTGACCTTCGATATCGACTGTCTCGACCCGGCCTTCGCACCCGGTACGGGTACTCCGGTCTGCGGTGGATTGAGTACGCATCAGGCGCTGGAAATCCTGCGTGCGTTGCGCGGTATCAACCTGGTCGGAATGGATGTGGTGGAAGTCTCGCCGCCTTACGACCATGCGGAAGTGACGGCGCTGGCCGGGGCGACCATCGCTATGGAGATGGTTTGCCTATATGCCGCGCGGCACAAATTACCCGTCAGTTAAATCTGCACGATGAGCCAACCTCTGGAGCTCTAGGCATGAACAAGCAAGAAGAAATAGCGGCGTTGGCGATCCTTATTCACGACCTGCGCGAGCACAGGAAGTGCACGCTGATGGAACTGGCGGAGAAGGTTGGCTGTACGGTCGATTTTCTTTCCCTGATCGAAAGCGGCCTATCACGTCCAACTGTGGCGGATTTGACGGCGATCAGTGAAGCCCTCGGGGTGGCAACCACGTATTTCTACAGTTTGCCAAAACCCAAGAAATTGCCTTGGGTCACTCGACCGGATGAGCGACGGGCGCTGTATTTCGCCAATGGTATTACTGACATTTTAGTATCGCCGAAGCTGTCAGCGCCCTTCTCCATGCTTGAAAGCCAGCTGGTGCCTGGAGCCAACAGTGGTGAGCGTTATATGAATGACGGCTCCGAGCAAGGCGGTTACATCCTGGAGGGAGAGTTGAAGTTATGGCTCGGCGATGACGACGAGCCAATCACCTTGTTCCCTGGAGACAGCTTTCAGTTGGCTCGCCACACCCTTTGTCGCTACGGCAACCTCACTGAACAAACGACCCGGGTCCTTTGGGTTTACAACTGATGTCACCTATAAAAAACGAAGGAAAAACAACTATGAATGCTGACAGTGCAGACCTGCTGGTTGAAGTGCGTGCCTTCCGCCTGCGCTACCCGCAAGTCCGCTACGTCGACCTGATTGCCTTGGATATTCCGGGGCACTTTTACGGGAAACGTTACCCGGTAGACATGTTGGAAAAGGTTGCCGCCGGCAGCGCTCTGAAGCTGCCCCAAAACTGTGTGCTGCTAGGTGTACAGGGTGGTTTGTTCAAAATCGGCGACTACTGCTTCAATGACGGTGACCCGGATGCTATGCGCCGTCTGGTACCGGGTACGCTGAAGCTCGTAAGTTGGGAAGCGCAGCCGGTAGGTCAGATGCTGATTACGTCTGATGGCACGGCGACGCCTATCGAGTTCGAGCCGCGGGAAGTACTCGTTCAGGTGCTGCAACGCCTGCGCACCAAAGGCATTCATCCGGTGGTGGCGTTCGAACTGGAGTTCTATCTGTTCGATAAAAAATTGCGCGATGGGCTGCCTCAATTTCCCCGTGATGAATGCTCGGACGATGGCGACGATCAGCCCAACATGCACATCGAACGCCTATCGCGCTTTGCACCGGTACTCGATGACATGGTCGAAACCGCACGCGCACAAGGTATCGACACTACCGTGATTACCGCTGAGCTCGGCCCTGGACAGTTCGAAATCAATTTCGGTCATCTAGACGACGGTCTGCGCGCCGCGGACTGGGCTGCCTTGTTTTGCCGTAGCACCCGTGGAGTAGCGCTGAAACATGGTTACCGTGCCAGCTTTATGGCCAAGCCCTATCTGGAACATCCAGGCAGCGGCATGCACGTACACGTCAGCCTGTACGACGCTGATGGCAACAACTTGTTGGCGGCCACCGAGCAACAAGCATTGCGCCACTCGGTAGCTGGATGCCTGGAGCTGCTGCCGTTTTGCATGCCGATTTTTGCTCCTAATCAAAATGCCTACCGCCGCCTGGGTGGCTCAGTAAATTCCGCAGCGCGTGCCAGTTGGGGTTACGAGGATCGTGATGCCTGCGTGCGTATTCCCGAATCGGACGCGAAGAACTTGCGCATCGAACACCGAATCGCCGGTGCCGACGCCAATCCGTACCTTGTGCTGGCCGCGATTCTGGTCGGTATGGAGCAGGGATTGGAGAATCGTCTCGACCCTATAGCACCGCTAAATGAAGACCGAAGCAGTGGCATTGATTTTCCTCTTGACGTTCTCCATGGCGTTCGCGCCATGCAGCAACAACGTCAAGTTCGCGAAGGGTTAGGGGCCGAGTTTGTCGACGTGTATTGCGAAAACAAACGCCAGGATCATTTAGCGCTCCAGGAGGAAATCAACGCCCGTGAATACCGCTGGTTTCTCTGATTTCGAGTGGTTACTGCTTTGCTTCAGCAACCCGGACCAATAGAACACTTTCAAGGAGACAGCCATGAACAAAACCGTGCATAACCCCAAAACTCTGGAATGGCAGGTGCTAAGCGACAAGCATCACTTGGCACCGTTCAGCGACTATAAACAGTTGAAGCAAACCGGCCCGCGGATAATCACCAGGGCCGACGGCGTGTATCTATGGGACAGCGAGGGCAACAAGATCCTTGATGCCATGGCCGGGCTTTGGTGCGTAGCCATCGGTTATGGTCGAGATGAGCTTGCCAAAGCTGCCAGTCATCAGATGAACGTACTCCCTTACTACAACACCTTCTTCATGACGGCACACCCGCCGGTGCTGGAATTGGCCAAGGTCATCGCAGAGTTGGCTCCTGCGCATATGAACCATGTGTTCTTTACTGGCTCCGGCTCGGAAGCGAACGACACCATGGTGCGCATGGTTCGTCACTACTGGGCGGTCAAAGGCCAACCAGAGAAGAAGGTCATCATCGGTCGTTTGAATGGCTACCACGGCTCCACCGTGGCCGGCGCGAGCTTGGGTGGCATGAAAGCCATGCATGACCAAGGCGGGATGATTCCGGACATCGTGCACATCGCACAGCCGTACTGGTTCGGCGAAGGTGGCGATATGAGCCCCGACGAATTCGGCACTTGGGCCGCGGACCAGTTGGAAAAAAAAATACTCAAGATTGGTATTGATAACGTCGCGGCCTTTGTTGCCGAGCCTATCCAGGGGGCGGGTGGCGTGATCATTGCGCCTGACACTTACTGGCCAAGGATTCGCGAGATTCTCGCCAAATACGACATCCTGTTCACCGCCGATGAGGTGGTCTGTGGATTTGGTCGTACCGGCGAATGGTTCGGTAGCGACTATTACGGCATCAGCCCTGATTTTATGACAATTGCAAAGGGGCTGACCTCTGGTTACATCCCCATGGGCGGCTTGATCGTCAGCGACAAAGTGGCCGAGGTGCTTAACGAGGGAGGTGATTTCTATCATGGTTTCACCTACTCCGGGCACCCTGTATCGGCGGCAGTGGCACTGGAAAACATACGGATCATCCGCGAAGAAAAGATTCTTGAGCGCGTTCGGGAAGAAACGGCTCCCTATCTGCAAAAGCGTTTGCGCGAACTGGAGGACCATCCACTCGTGGGTGAAATACGAGGGTTGGGAATGCTCGGCGCGATCGAGTTGGTGAAGAACAAGCACACACGCGAACGCTTCGAGTCCAATGGGGTGGGCATGATTTGCCGCAACCATTGTTTCAACAATGGCCTGATCATGCGCGCAGTCGGGGAGACCATGGTCATCGCACCACCGCTCGTGATCAGCAAATCCGAAATCGACGAGCTGATAGCGAAGGCGCGTCTGTGCCTGGACCTCACATATGAAGAAGTTCTTGATAGAATCAAAATTAAAGATTAGTGCGAGCTGTACTTTATAGCGCGCTGAGATAACGCACCTTTTTCTCTGATACGCACAATCAACTTCAATAAACTTTTTTCACCTTCAAGAAAATGAGAATTCCCATGAAATATAAAAAACTGTTCAGCCCGTTACAAAGTGGTGATCTTACCCTTAAAAATCGCATTATTATGGCGCCGCTAACTCGAATGCGGGCAGGAGAAGATTTTTCTCCGACTGAGCTAAATGCTGAATATTACGCACAACGTGCTACGGCGGGCCTTATTATTACCGAGGCAACGCAAATCTCACAGCAAGGGCAAGGCTATTTGAATACGCCTGGCATTTATACCGATCAACATGAAGCCGCCTGGAAACGAGTAGTTGATGGCGTACATGCCAACGACGGTAAGATTGCGCTGCAACTCTGGCATGTCGGTCGCATTTCTCACAGCAAGCTGCAGCCGGGAGAAACACTACCCGTTGCGCCCTCCGCCATTCCAGTCACAGAGTCAACTTCGAGAATACCGAAAGATGGAGGATTTGAACGGGTATTGTGCGATGGCCCAAGAGCTTTAACGCTCGACGAAATTCCGGGCATTGTGAATGATTACACCAATGCTGCAATTCGAGCCAAGCGCGCGGGGTTTGATGCTATTGAAATTCACTCGGGCAACGGCTATTTACTAAACCAATTTTTATCAACCAATACTAACCATCGTGATGACATCTACGGAGGCAGTCTGGAGAATAGGGCGCGAATCTTGCTCGACGTCATTGATGCAGCGACTTCCATATATGGTGCTGGACGTATAGGCGTGCGCTTAACCCCTAACGGCATCTTCAATGAAATTCAAGATACTGATGCTGAAGAAATGACTGAATATTTGGCCCGTGCGTTTAGCCAGCGCGGGTTGGCCTATCTGCATATTGCTGAACCAGATTGGGCAGGAGGAGAACCGCTGACTGATACATTCCGACAGGACATCAGGAAAAACTTCACAGGAAGCCTGTTTTTTTGCAGCCACTACACTGCCGAAAGGGCAGATAAACTGTTGTGTGAAGATATTGCAGACGCTGTTGCTTTTGGAAGGCTTTTCCTCGCGAATCCAGATCTCCCCGAGCGCTTTCGACTGAATGCTCCATTGAATGAACCAGACAGTTCTACATTTTATTGTGGTGGGGCCGAAGGATATACGGATTACCCAGCGTTATAAGTTAACAACCAGCGAAGCTACTACCACAAGCTTGAAATAATAATTTGCTATATTGGCGTAGCCTGAGAGATATCTGAGACTTTTTGGAGGAACATATATTTATGAACCATCTCCTTGGGAGCTTCCGTATACGAGCTCTGCACACCGATTATCACAAAGACTTCGGACAAAATTTCGCGTTCAGCATCCTCGGAATCGCGGACAAAGACACAGGGAAGGACGAAATGATGCAGAAGGTAATCCATTGGAAACGCCCCCTTCTAACCCGCGACAGCGGCTTAAACGGAAACTGAATGAGCTCGGATTCCTCCGTCGATAGCTGACGATTCTGGAGAGTTCCTATTGACCAGAAGCCATCCTTCACGAAGGGCAGCTTTGGGTCGATTTCTGCCCTTCACGATAAGCAGTGCTGGCGTAATTCCGCGCAGAATTACACCGCGATTCGTAAGGGGTAAGGCAAAGTACTAATAGCCAATGAATCCGGGCACTTACCAACTCAGAAGTACCCGGTGTTTTCCTTC
The DNA here is from genome assembly GCF_000952175.1 of Pseudomonas sp. ES3-33. Classification (NCBI taxonomy): domain Bacteria; kingdom Pseudomonadati; phylum Pseudomonadota; class Gammaproteobacteria; order Pseudomonadales; family Pseudomonadaceae; genus Pseudomonas; species Pseudomonas sp. ES3-33. The sequence continues at coordinate 37,129 of NZ_JZRI01000063.1, forward strand.
TTTACATGGTCATTGGTACAAAAATGGGTACATGCCCCCCTTTCTCTGGCGCCCTGTCAATCGCTAACATCTCTTTCATATTGCCCCCCCTAAAGCGACTCGAACGTCCTCATGCCCCAAATGACTGCTACCGGCCCAGGCTGTGTAAACACGTAGGCACCGTTTTAAAGTCTGCGTTGCTACGTAAAATCGGCCAGTCTTTGGTTAATCAGCAGACCTGAAATTTGTGTAGGCACGCGATTTTTGTTCTGGTTCTGTACCTCAACCCCTGCGCTAAAACGTTTTTACACAGCCTCGGCCATTCCGGTCAGTCGTAACAGGTAAAAAATCGCCCGAGCGCCTCGCTGTGGCTCCAGATCTTTGCCCTTAGTGGGGGGCCGAGCGCAACGAATTAACATCCCTCTTCTCAATGCCGCATCTTTCGCATTTCATGTTGCATGATCATTGCGCACCTGCGACAGGCTCACGCGACACCGCAATGCCCTTACCGCCAAGCCTGAGTGAGTCGTCGCATAACTTAGGAGTAAAGCGACGGCTGTGGCTTGGGCTGAGTAGCCATGGTCGTAGTTCCGATGACAGCACCATAGTTGTAAATTGCCACCCATCCTGGCAATGGAGTGCTGATAGCCCAAGGAGTGAGCTGTGAGGCGTGATTTGATGGCGGCCTGCTTGGTATGCCCTAGCTATGGTAAGTTGCGCATCTGAAAATTAAAGACTGCCCATGACCCGCCCGAATCGCAAAACCCTTATAGCAAGCCTGCTGATTATGCTCTGGGGCCTCTCCATGCTAGTCGCCTACTGGTGGTACGAAGCGCGCTACCTGCGCAGCTTCGGTGAGCAGACCGCGTTATTCTACGGTAAACAGCTGCGCCTGCCTGATGAGCTTGCTGGTCCAGGCCCGATCCGCCTGATACATTTCTGGGATCCGTCCTGCCCGTGCAATATCGGCAACCAGCAACACCTGACCGAGCTGATCAAGCGCTTCGGCCCACAAGGTGTAAGTTTCTACGCAGTACAAACACCAGGTAGCCACGGCCAATTACCTGATGTCCTGAACGCCCTGAAAACCTTACCGGCCTTGAGCGGCAGCTACAAAATTCCCGCCAGCCCGGCTGTGGCAATCTGGGACCGGACAGGCCAACTGGCATACTTCGGCCCCTACAGCGAAGGCGCAACCTGCACCTCTTCTAGTAACAGCATTATCGAGCCCATTTTAGACGCCCTGATTGCTGGCAGACCCGTAAACGTAAACAACACAATGGCCGTAGGCTGCTTCTGCGACTGGCCGAGCAATTGACGATCACAAACCGGCAGCGCGCTACGGCATTATGCGCAAACTCACGCTCATCCCTAGACTCAACTTGCCGATACAGCAATTGTGAGCAGTTGCCGCTCGCCTAAATCAAGCTAACGCTATTTAGAAGTATATTGATTGCCGCACTCACCACGACTGCAGCACAACCTCTCGAGCCTCTCACCATGTCAGCCAACCTCTCCCCCACCCTTCAACAGCACTACCAAAAAGCAGACCGAATCATGCTGGGGGTGCTGTGGCTGATGTTTGTGTACTCGCTCGGCCTCGCATTCTGGAATGGCACTTGGGGTCAAGCGCTCCTGGTCGGTGGTGGTACGGCTGTAGTAATGAGCGTACTTAACCAGCTCATCAGCAGCCAACGCCTGTTGCGTTGCGTGATGGGCGCGGCGTATATGGTGATGGCGGCCCTGCACATCAACCAGGCCGGCGGCATGATGGAAATGCACTTCAGCATCTTTGTGTTACTGGCCTTCTTAGTATATTACCGCGACTGGCTGCCGATCGCGGTCGCAGCATTGGTGATTGCGGTGCACCACCTGAGTTTCTTTGCATTGCAAGGACAAGGTGTTGACGTGGTTGTACTGCCGAGCGGCAGTTGGCCGATAATTTTCCTGCATGCAATGTACGTCGTAGCAGAAAGCGCAATCCTGATTTACTTGGCGATACAGACCCACGCGGAAGCCGTTGAAAGCGCGGCGCTGATGCAAGCGGCCGAAAAGATCACTGAGAAAGATGACGAAATAAACCTCGTTTACCGCAGCAGTGCCCAGGGCAAAGTTAGCCTAGGCTTTAATCACTTTCTCGGCACCTTAGATGAGTTGGTCGGTGAAGTGATTAAAGACACCCAAAGCCTGAAAAAAATGGGTGACGGTCTGCTGCAAACCACCGGCCACGTAAGCTCCGGCGCGGAGCAGCAGCAAGGCGAAATCATCTACATGAGCTCAGCCATGCTGCAGATGAGCACCGCTATTGACGAAGTAGCTGGACATGCAGATGGCGCCGCAACGGCAGCTCAAACCGCCAATCAACAGGCTGCCGAGGGTAGCCGCTCGGTCAACCATGTGCGTAGCGAGATTGGCAAACTAGCCACGCAAATCGATGTTACTGAAACCGAGGTTCAGGCGCTGGCAGAACAGTCCGAGAAAATCGGCAAGGTTCTGGAAGTGATCCGTTCGATTGCGGATCAAACCAACCTGCTGGCCCTAAACGCTGCGATTGAAGCCGCACGTGCTGGCGAGCATGGTCGTGGTTTTGCCGTCGTGGCTGACGAGGTGCGTAATCTTGCGCAGAAAACAGCGTTGTCCACCGCTGAGATCCAAGAAATCATCAGCGGCCTGCAACAAGGCAGCCGTCAAGCAGCGACTGCCATGCAGGAAAGCCGAGACAGTGCGCGCAGCTGCCTACGAGACAGTCAGGCAACTGCCGAACTGCTCGGCGCCGTAGCGCAAGACATCAGCGCCATTACTCAAATGAACGAGCTGATTGCCGCTGCCACCCACGAGCAAGCTGCCACCAGTGCAGAAGTCAGTCAGCATCTGCACATTGTGCAAAAAGTGGCTGAGCAAACGTTCGGCGATGCGAACAAGCTTAATAACGATGGCCAGCAACTCAGCCAGTTAGCCGATCGTTTGAGCCGTTTGAGTGGTCGCTTCCGCGTTAGCGCTCTAAGCGCTGAATAGCCCCGACTTGGTAGGCAAATCTTACGGACTACTTTGGCTGATGTTTGTGTGTCTAGTCCGACATTAACGGCCGGACGCGTGCCAGCGCGAGCCCCGCACTGGCGCGCGGTATGATCTTGACCCGTACCATAAGCGCCGTTATACGCAGTCCCTTGCTCGCTTACCTTGGCTCGGCTTACCGACCGCTTAGGATCGATTTGTGCCTCTAGCAACAGGCCTAAATCGGCCAAAAGCGGTCACTCGCTACCGACGCTTTGCACATCCTCCTATCGAAGTAGGACGATGCACCGATGATTATCATCGGAATATCTGGCGAAATGCGCAGCGCAATCATTGTCTTTATCGACGTACTCACGAAGGCGGACGCGGGCATCAATGCGTTCGGCAACGATGTCCGTCAACCCATAGTCCAAAGTGATATCGGCCTGGGAGGCGGGGTAAGTGATCATCAACTCCCGCAGCACCGGCCACAGGATGGTTTTGGCTGCGTGTTCCACTGAGGTTATTCGTATTGTTCCAGCGGGCTTACCGCCCAGCTCACTCAGGGCGGCTGCTTGCATCCTGTTCGTCGAGCGCAAGTGCGAGGGTCTACAAGAGCAGTTGCCCTGCTTCGGTGGGCGCGACGCCGCGAGTGGTGCGAGTGGTGCGAGTGGTGCGAGTGGTGCGAGTGGTGCGATTCAGCAAGCGCATATGCTGCGCCCTTAGAGAAGCGGAATGCTGTAGCTTACAAAAACCCGATTCTGATCTTGATCACGGGCGGCTTCACTATTGGATTTACCGTTACGCCAACCGAATCCAACACCTTTGAGCGCCCCTGACTGAAGGACGTAGTCGAGAAAAATATCCCTTTCCCATTCTTTCTGATTGTCACCGGATCTCGTCTTGATATTGTCCCCGGAGAGGTATATGACCGAGGCTTTCAGTCCAGGGACACCCAGGGCAGCAAAGTCATAGGCGTACTGACCGAATGACGTACGCTCCCCTGCGCGGGTGAAACTCTGGATCAGACGGTCTGTATACAGGTACACGCTGCTGCCTCCGGCGCCTTTATCTACCAAACCACCCTGGTTGAGCTGGGTGAAGCTGCTACCGTCCGAAACGCTTTGGTAGCCCGCAGTTATCGCATGGCCGCCAAGGCTGTAAATCAATGCAGCACTCCAGGTACGGTTGTCGATCACGCCATCACCGTTTTTGGTGTAGCCACTGATTCTGTAACCTGATGTACCGGAGTTGTTTTCACCTGACGAGTCAGTGTTGAAATAGCGCAGGTCGGTTTTCAGGGATTGGTTGTCCGAGAACGCAAGCGTGTGAATCAGCCCGAAAAACTGCTGAGTGTAGTAGTTTTCGAGATGGGCATAGTAGTACTGAGCCGTTAGATCCTTGGTGACTTTCCAGTCGCCCCCGGCGAAGTCGAACTGGTTGCTTTCACGCGTACCTCCCAGAGCGGCCAGCCCCGTCTGATCAGTTGAACCGCGACCTGTTGCATGTTCAATTCGCCCACCGGTCAGAGTCAGATCCTTGAACTCGCTCGAGGTGATTTGGCTGCCGTCGAAGGTTTGTGGAAGCACCCGTCCATCGTTGGCGACCAGAATCGGAAGTTTCGGAATCAAGGTGCCGTAGCGCAGGTCGGTCTTCGATATTTTGACTTTTCCGGTCAACCCCAACCGACTCCACTCATCGACGGCGCGGTTATCACTGTCAGAGGGAATCATAGAGCTGCCGACGTGGCGTCCCTTGCCTGTGTCCAGGGTAACACCCAGCAACCCCAAGGCATCGACACCAAAACCAACGGTACCATCGGTATATCCCGACTTAACGTCCAGCATGAAACCCTGCGCCCACTCTTCGGTTTTCGAAGGGACAGCGGTGCCATCACGGTTGTCGTTATTGAAGTAGAAGTTCCTCATTCCTAACGTAGCTTTGCTATCACTTAGGAAGTCAGCAAACACCTGGCTACTCATGGCAATGCTGCCAAACATCAAAGTTGCAGATATTTTATTTACGCTCACTTATAATGCTCCGAATTTTTATAATTGTTA
>NZ_JZRI01000064.1:0-52781 GCF_000952175.1 Pseudomonas sp. ES3-33
AGATGTGTATAAGAGACAGGCACTGGTATTGCATCGCCAAGCTCGCAGCCTTCGGCAGCTCCTACGGATGCATGTCGAGCCCCCCTAAGGACGCACGTCGATCCCCTGTAGGAGCTGCCGAAGGCTGCGAGCTTTTGATCTAAATCCACGACCCGATAAAACCGACAACGGAGGTCATCCATGGCCCGTGTTTCCCTGCTGAGCCTGCCGCTGGCCGCTGCGCCACTTAACGGCCGTCTTTGGCCAACACTGGGCCAGCGCGTGTTGCCCTGGATAGTGCCCTTAAGCCTGTTCGCCCTGTGGTGGCTCGCCAGCCGCAATCACTGGATGAGCGAGCAGATTCTGCCGGCGCCTTCGCTGGTCTGGAGCAGTGCCATCGAACTTGCGCAGGGCGAACTGTGGAGCCACTTGTGGATCAGCCTGCAGCGCCTGTTCTGGGGCCTGCTCACCGGCATCACTGCCGGCGCTGCATTAGGTGCCGCGCTGGGATTCAGTCAACGTCTTGAGCGCTTGGTGTTCCCGACCTTCGCAGGTCTGGCACAAATCCCGACCCTGGCGTGGATCCCGCTGTTCATGGTGTTTTTCGGGATTGGCGAAGTACTGAAACTAGTGGTGCTGATCAAGGCCATCGTGGTGCCGGTGACGCTGCACACGCTGGTGGGTGTGCGTGATGCCCAACCCAAATTACGTGAAGCCGCTGCCGTGCTGCGGTTACCCCCTCGCCTACTGATCCGTCGTCTGGTGCTGCCTGCCGCACTGCCGGCATTCATGGCGGGCGTACGCCTGGCGCTGGCCGCCGGATGGACGTCATTGCTGGCGGTTGAATTGCTCGCCTCCAGTGAAGGCATTGGTTACCTGATGGTGTGGGCGCGGCAGTTGTTCATGCTCGACATTGTGTTTGTCTGCATGGTGGTGATTGGCCTGATTGGCGTGATCATGGATCGCGGGATCGGTCTGTTGGACAAGAAGCTGGTCCACTGGCCGCACCCGGCCACGGCGGAGATCCGCAGGGGTCCGAGGTATCAGGGCTGGCAACGTCTACAACCCTGGTTGCTGCCTTTTGCCCTAGTGGCCTTGTGGCAATTGACCACGGAACAACAGTGGGTCGACGCCAACATCCTGGTCAGTCCGCTGGCAGTTCTAGCCACAACCGTTAAGGGTTTGCTCGACGGTACGCTGATCAGCGGCATGGCCCTGAGCCTGGGTCGAACACTTGGCGGCCTGGTGCTGGGCGGCGGGCTGGGATTTGCGCTCGGTTTGCTGCTGGGCCTGTCGCGCAACAGCGAACGCGTGCTCGGCCCGACCCTCGCCGCGATCCGCCAGATTGCGATTTTCGCCTGGGTGCCGTTGCTCACCGCGTGGTTCGGTCTCGGGGAATTGGCCAAGTGGGTGTTTGTCGCCCTCGCCGCGTTTTTCCCGCTGTTTATCGCCACTCAACGCAGCGTCGCCAATCTCTCGCCACAACTCAATGAAGCCGCTCAAGTGCTGCGCCTGAACCTGCGCCAAAGCTTGCGTCGACTGATATTGCCGGGGGCTGCGCCGGGGATTTTCGCCGGGCTCAGACTGAGCCTGATTTACGCCTGGCTCGGCACCATCGGCGCTGAATACTTCATGCCGTCCAACGGCGGTATCGGCAGCCAGATGATCGGCGCACAGCAACTGCTGCGCATGGACCTGATCATGGCGGGCATGCTGCTGGTCGGCCTGACAGGTGCGCTGCTCAATCTCATTGGCCAACGCCTCGAAATACGCGCTACTCGCTGGAGACACGCATGAACGCACCGATTGTCAGCTTCAACAACGTGGGCAAAACCTTCGATGTCGACGGCGTCGAACTGGAGGCCATTGGCGAATTCAACCTGGACATTGCCGAGGGCGAATTTGTTGCCATCGTCGGTTCCAGCGGCTGCGGCAAATCCACGTTGCTCAGGCTCCTGGTGGGCCTCGACACGAAGTTCCGGGGGCAGATCAGCGTGGACGGAAAAGCCGTGACCGGCATCGGTGGCGAGCGCGGCATTGTCTTCCAGGAACATCGCCTGTTTCCGTGGTTGACGGTGGCCGACAACATCGGCCTCGGCCTGGTCAACGAACCACTGAGCACCGAACAGAAGCAAAAACGCATCAAAGACTTTATCGAGTTGGTGGGCCTGACCAATTTCACCCGCGCTTATCCGCATCAGCTGTCAGGCGGCATGGCACAGCGTGTGGCCATCGCCCGCGGACTGGTGGCCAGCCCGCGAATCCTGCTGCTGGACGAACCCTTCGGCGCCCTCGACGCGCTGACCCGCCAGCAGATGCAGGACGAGCTGTTGGCGATCCGCGCACGGGCCAAAATCACCACCATTCTGGTCACCCACGATGTCGAGGAAGCGATCTTCCTCGCTGACCGCGTAGTGGTGATGGAGCCTCGTCCCGGGCGGATCAAGCAAGTGGTCGACATCGCCCTGCCCCATCCGCGTCAGCGCAGCAGTTTCGACTTTCATCAACTGCGCGAAGAACTGCTTCACGAACTGACCAGCGACAGCCATTACCAACCGCCCGTGCCGGTGCAGGTACGTGACCTGCCGCTGTCCTTCATTGCCTGCTGAACAGGAGATTTTCGATGCCGCAACGTCCCAATTTTCTAGTGATCCTAGCCGATGACCTGGGCTTCTCTGACATCGGTGCCTTCGGCGGCGAGATCGCGACGCCGAACCTCGACGCCCTGGCCAGCAACGGCCTGCGCCTGACCGACTTTCATACAGCCCCCACCTGTTCGCCGACCCGTTCGATGTTGCTGACCGGCACCGACCATCACATCGCTGGCATTGGCACCATGGCCGAGGCGCTGACCCCGGACCTGATCGGCAAACCGGGCTACGAAGGCTATCTGAATGATCGAGTCGTGGCGCTGCCCGAGCTGCTGCGCGAGGCGGGTTACCAGACCTTGATGAGCGGCAAATGGCACTTGGGCCTGACCGCAGAGCTGGCGCCGCACGCACGGGGTTTCGAGCGCTCGTTTTCGCTGCTGCCCGGCGCCGCCAACCATTATGGCTTTGAACCGACCTACGACGAGCAAACCCCTGGCCTGCTGAAATCCACCCCGGCGTTGTACATCGAGGACGACACGTTCATCGACCAATTGCCGAAGGATTTCTATTCCTCCGATGCCTTCGGCGACAAGCTTCTGCAGTACCTCAAGGAACGTGACCAGACCCGGCCATTCTTTGCTTACCTGCCTTTTTCCGCGCCGCACTGGCCGCTGCAGGCACCGGTCGATGTGGTCGAGAAGTACCGCGGCCGCTATGACGCAGGTCCTGAAGTACTGCGCCTGGAACGTCTGGAAAAACTCAAGGCCCTGGGGTTGATTGAGCCGGATGTCGAGCCCCATCCGTTGATTGAGCTGAGCGCGCAATGGGATGCATTGAGCGATGAGCAACGACAGATCTCCGCACGGGCCATGGAGGTCTACGCGGCGATGGTCGAGCGCATGGACTGGAACATCGGACGCGTCGTCGACTACCTGCGCCAGCAAGGGCAGCTGGACAATACGTTCATCCTGTTCATGTCCGATAACGGTGCCGAAGGCGCGTTGCTGGAAGCGTTTCCAAAATTCGGTCCGGAGTTGCTGACTTATTTGAATCAGCATTACGACAACAGCCTGGACAATATCGGCCGTGCCAACTCCTACGTCTGGTACGGGCCGAATTGGGCGCAGACAGCCACTGCACCCTCGCGGCTGTTCAAGGCCTTCACCACTGAAGGGGGAATTCGAGTGCCGGCGCTGGTGCACTATCCGCAACTGCCACTCAAGGGCCAGATCAGTCATGGGTTTGGCACGGTGATGGACATCACGCCGACCATTCTCGACCTGGCTGGCGTTCGCCATCCCGGCAAGCGCTGGCGTGGCAAGTCAGTGGCAGAGGTTCGCGGCAAATCGTGGCTGGGATTTCTGTCGGGCGAGACCGCGCAGGTGCACGACGAGCACACGGTGACGGGATGGGAGTTGTTCGGGCGCCGGGCTATTCGGCAGGGGCAGTGGAAAGCGGTTTACATTCCGGGGCCGGTCGGGCCGGCGACCTGGCAGCTGTATGATTTGGGCAGTGATCCGGGGGAAATTCATGATTTGGCGTTGCTTCAGCCAGAGAAACTGAACGCCCTGATCGAGCATTGGCAGAAGTATGTCGATGAGACCGGGGTGATATTGAGTGAGTCGCCTTTCCAGCCGGACTGATTTGTTGCCTGACGCACCGCTATCGCTGGCAAGCCAGCGATGAGGGCTTCAGACCCGTAGACCCTCCACGGTTTGCCCCTGAACTTCTTCCTTGCGCACAAACCGGTTAGCCCGTTTGAACGTCCCGAAATCATTGAACCGCACCCCCATTTCGCGCATGACCTTATGCGCCACCGGCACCGTCATCTGGCGAATGTAGAAAGGCTCCTTCACCACAAAATGATGAACCCCGTGACTGCTGCCGAAGTTGAAGCAGAACGCCTGCATCGGCCACATCCACCAGGGATTCAGTACCTGGGTCTGCTGCATCACATTGCCCGGGTCCACATCGCCGTAGTAGTGCATGTTAGAGCTGACGAAGTGCAGGCAAAAAGTACGCAGCACATTCGGGCCGATGATCACCACCACGGCAATATCGATCACCTGCATCACTGACAACGTGGTGGCCGACCATTCAATGGGTGCGCCCATCAGATGTGCGACGCCATTGGCTGCATGAAACCCGAGAAACACGTACCAGGCGCCCCAGTGCACCAACGCCAGCGGCGCATACACTTTCAGCGTGCGCTTGATGATGCTGAATTTATGCGCCCAGGTTTTGGCCCGCAGCATGCGAATGAACGCCGACATGATGTTGTCGCCGATCATCAGGAATCGCGCGAAACCCCAAGGCTCGCCGTTGGTGATGGCACGCTCTTCCATATCGGTTTCCGTGCCGGACACCTTGTGGTGATTGAGGTGCAGGTGGCGACGGATCCATGGGTTGATCGTGCTCGGCCGCGCCAGCCACACCAGAGCCATCATCAGGTTGTGCGGGATGCGCTTCTTGCGAAAATACATGCTGTGGATCAGATCGTGTTCCAGTTCGTGGGTCAGTGAAGCGAAAAATGCGTTGAGCAGCAGGCACACCCACCAGGCCATATGACCGTTGATGTACAGCGCTGCAGAACCGATCATCCCAGCCAGCGCAAAGGCCAGAATCCCCGCGCCCAAGGCGTCTTGATGATTGAGAAGGGGGTAGCGCTGACGCAATTCAACGCCCTTGGCCAACACCACTTCGCGAATATGCGCTGATCGTTGGGATGCATTCAGTCGTTGGGGACTTGCAGAAGTACGGTCCATGCTTCCATCCTCTGGTTATTGATGTTCGCATCCTGCCTTGCGAACCCTCGCAAGGCGGTAGCCGTGAACGCCAACCTGTTGACCGGAAGCGCCAATCAGCATGACTGAACCGACCTCCCTCGCCAGTTGGACCCGTGCCCTGCGCAAGCAACTGGACGCATTGGGCCTCGACAGCACCGCCCTGTGTCACCAGGCGGGGCTCGACCCGCTGTGGATGGACGACCCTAACGCCCGTTATCCGTTGTCCGGCACCACGCGGCTGTGGGAACTTGCCGTGCAGGTCAGTGGGGACCCGGCGATCGGCCTGCGGGTTTCACGCTTTGTCAGCCCGACCACCTTTCACGCACTCGGGTACGCGCTGGTGGCCAGCGGTAGCTTGCGCGAAGTCTTCGAACGCATCGTGCGCTATCACCAAGTGGTCAGCGATGCCCTTGAACTCGAATTGACCCGTTGCGAGGATCGTTATCGCTTCCGCCTGAAAGTCCCGCCGGGCAGCCCGGCGCCGGCCTATGAAGCCATTGATGCCTTCACTGCGATTTATGTGCGTACCTGCCGTAACCGGCTGGGCCGCGAATACGCGCCGATGGCGGTGTACCTGCGGCGTCCGGAACCGGCTGATGCGCACCAATGGCACAAGGTTTTCCGCTCACCGGTGCACTTCGCCGCCGACGAGGACCGCCTGGAGTTTTCCCTGGTGGACTTTGAAAGTCATCTGGACGACGCCAACCCGGAGCTGGCCGAGCACAACGAAACCGTGCTCAAGCGCACCCTGGCGCAACTCAAGCCGCTGACCTGGGAACGCAAGGTCCGCGACGCCATAGAAGAACAACTGCCCGAAGGCGAGCCCAGCGCAGAACACATCGCCCACACGCTGCACTTGAGTTTGCGCAGCCTGCAGCGGCACCTGGCAGATGAAGGTTGCCGGTTTGACACGTTGCTCAACGAAAGCCGCGAGAACCTGGCGTTGTTGCACCTGCGGGACCCGCAATGCTCATTGAGCGAGATCAGCTACCTGCTGGGGTTTGCCGACACCAGCAGCTTCAGCCGCGCCTTCAAGCGCTGGACCGGGATGACACCGGGGCAGTTTCGCGATGGATTGCGGTGATGTTAACGCCCACGATCCCGGCGCAACAATTTGCGCACCCGCGCCACCAGGTCACTCACCTTGAAAGGCTTGAGCAAGTAGTCTTCTTCGTGCAGTTCCAGCCCTCGCAGGCGGTCTTCGATGCCGTCCCTGGTGGTGAGGAATAACACCGGCGTGTCGCCGAGTTTGCGGATCTGTTGCTGCAGCTGCCAGCCGTTGAGGCCCGGCAGCATGACGTCGAGGATGATCATCTCGTACGCGCCGGACTCGATGAAACGTCGGCCATCCATCCCGTTCAGCGCTACATCGACCGTATAGCCCGCTTCACCCAGGCCGTTGGCCAGGAGTTTGGCGGTCTCCGGCTCGTCTTCTACTAACAACACACGCATGGCACACCTCATTTGTCGTCGCTACAGGCTATGCGCGTTCGGGGACAAAACCCACTAAAAGATGACCGCCAATGCCCGCAGCCGCTCGGCATCGGTAATTTCTATCTCGCCGTACCTCAAGCTGACGACGCCCTGCCCTTCCAGCTCCTTGAGCAACTGGTTGGTCGTCTGGCGCGAGAGTGACAGCATCGACGCCAATTGCTCCTGTGGCAGGTGCAGCACACGACGTGGCGGATCGATTTCGCCATAGCTGTCGGCGATCATCAGCAAGCGGTGCGCCAGGCGTGCCGGGGCTGGCAGCAGGCTCAGCTGTTCGAGATTGATAAAAGTCAGGCGCAGTTTCTGGCTCATCAGCAATGCCAGTTGCCGCCAATGCAGTGGCTGCTCATCGAGCATCGCCAACAGCGCTGTCTGCGGGATATGCAGCAGGGTGCACTGGCCCAGGCCAAAAGCGTCATGGGTGCGCGCCTGCCCATCGAACAGGCAGATTTCACCGAACCAGTGCGGCGGCTCTACCAGACTCAACAGCGCTTCCTTGCCCTGCTCGTTAACTGCGCCGATGCGCACGGCACCCTCGAGCACCGCGTACAGCCCGCATGGCGGGTCACCACGTTTGAACAATCGCTGCCCCGCAGACAAGCGTCGCAGCCGGGCCGCTGCCAGCAGACTATCCTGTAGAGGAGCAGGCAGATGACTGAACCACTGACCGTTCATCAAGCGCGCACGCCAGACCTGCATGTCCATGAAAACTCCTCAAGATTGTCGCCTGGCTGACAGAGCAAAACATCCAACCGGTGGATGATCACTCACCCTACAGGAGGAATAACAATGAAAAAAAGCCTGGTTGACCACCTCAGTCAATATGCCGCTTATCACCGCGACCCGAGAAACATCGCCAGTCATTTCATCGGAATTCCGCTGATTGTGGTCGCGGTAGCGGTGTTGCTGTCCCGCCCGCAATGGGCTGGAGGCTGGCTTTCGCCGGCGGTGCTGGTGTCGCTGGCGTCGGCTTGGTTCTACCTGCGTCTGGAACTGCGTCTCGGGCTACTGATGACGATACTCCTGGGTTTGTGCGTCTGGGCCGGTCATGTGTTAGCCCAGCAAAGCACCCCGGTATGGCTGGCCAGCGGCATCGGCATGTTTGTGGTGGGTTGGGCGATCCAGTTCGTGGGGCATCACTATGAAGGACGTAAACCGGCCTTTGTCGATGATGTGACGGGGTTGATTGTCGGTCCGTTGTTTGTGGTGGCGGAGTTGGCGTTTCTGCTGGGGCTGCGACATGACCTGAAAGAGCAGATCGAGACGCGTGCGGGGGGTGTGCGTCTGCGTCAGAAAAACGCGGCGGCGTAGATCGCTTTCGCGAGCAAGCCCGCTCCCACAGTGGATGGGTGTTGAACACAAAACTTGTGACCAACCTCAAACCCTGTGGGAGCGGGCTTGCCCGCGATGCTTTTAGATGTTGGCGAGTTTCTGCCAGACCTTCGGCTTGAAGAACAGCGTCTCCCCCTTCGCCAACCCGGTCAGGCTGTCGTGGTCCTTGACCACTTCCGCTTCGATCAGCTCGCTCTGGCCTTCGACTTTCAGCGTCACCCGGGTCGTCGCACCCAGTGGGCGGATATCGCGCACTTCGGCCGCATGGTGATCCTCCAGCTCATGACGCGACAGCGACACTTCGTGAGGACGGAACAGCACGTGATTGTCTTCGCCCAGGTGCAACCGGTTCGAATCCCCCAGGAAGTGGTAGACGAAATCGCTGGCCGGGTTCTCGTAGACGTCACCCGGTGAGCCGATCTGTTCGATCACGCCCTTGTTCATCACCACGATGCGGTCGGCGACTTCCATGGCCTCTTCCTGGTCGTGGGTCACGAACACCGACGTCAGGTTGATATCCTCGTGCAGGCGCGCCAACCACCGCCGCAGTTCCTTGCGGACCTTGGCATCGAGGGCGCCGAACGGTTCGTCGAGCAGCAGGACTTTGGGCTCTACCGCCAGGGCGCGGGCCAGGGCAATACGCTGGCGCTGACCACCGGAAAGCTGTTCCGGATAACGATCCGAGAGCCAGTCCAGCTGCACCATGTTGAGCAATTCGTGAACCTTGACCGCGATCTGGCTTTCGCTCGGACGCTGGTTTTTCGGCTTCATGCGCAGGCCGAACGCGACGTTGTCGAACACCGTCATGTGGCGGAACAGCGCGTAATGCTGGAACACGAAGCCGACGTTACGATCACGCACGTCGTGGCCGGAAACGTCTTCACCGTGGAACACGATATTGCCCTGATCCGGCGTCTCCAGGCCTGCGATGATCCGCAGTAGCGTGGTCTTGCCGCAACCGGAGGGGCCGAGCAGCGCCACGAGCTCACCGCTCTGGATGTCCAGGCTGATGTTGTCCAGCGCCTTGAACGCGTTGAAATTCTTGCTGACGTTACGCACTTCGATCGACATGAATTATTCCTCCGCGGCGCTGGCGCGCAGGCGGTTAATACGATTTTCGCTCCACTGCTTCAGCAGCAGGATGAAGAGCGCCATGATCAGCAACAGGCTCGCTACCGCGAACGCGGCCACGTGGTTGTATTCGTTGTAGAGGATCTCGACATGCAACGGCAAGGTGTTGGTCACCCCGCGAATGTGCCCGGAGACCACCGACACCGCACCGAACTCACCCATGGCCCGTGCGGTACACAGCACCACGCCGTAGATCAGGCCCCACTTGATGTTGGGCACGGTGACGTGCCAGAACATCTGCCAACCATTGGCCCCCAGCAGCCTGGCGGCTTCTTCTTCCTGGGTGCCCTGTTCCTGCATCAGCGGGATCAGTTCCCGCGCCACGAATGGCACGGTGACAAAGATCGTCGCCAGCACGATGCCCGGCAAGGCGAAGACGATCTGGATGTCATGATCCTGCAGCCACGGCCCGAACAGCCCTTGGGCGCCGAACATCAGCACGTAGACCAGACCGGCGATCACTGGCGAGACCGAGAAAGGCAGGTCGATCAGGGTCACCAGCATGCTCTTGCCACGGAATGAGTACTTGCTCACGCACCACGCGGCGCTGACACCAAACACGACATTCAGGGGCACGGAGATCAATACGGCAATCAGGGTGAGCTTCAGCGCGGAGAGCGCATCAGGCTCGAAGATCGCGGTGAAGAATGCACCGATACCCATTTTCAAACCCTGGGAGACCACGATGATCAGCGGCAGCAACAGGAACAGGGCGAACACCAGCCAGCCGAGGCCGATCAGCACCCGACGGGAACTGGCACTGCCACGACGGGCAGCGTTCGAGGAAGCAGCAGCAATAGACGATTGGGACATGTGTGCGCCTCCTTATGGGGTTTCGATACGGCGTTGCAGCAGGTTGATCAGCAGCAACAGGACGAAGGAAACCACCAACATCAACACACCGATGGACGTGGCGCCGGTGTAATCGTACTGGTCGAGCTTGACCATGATCAGCAGCGGCAGGATTTCAGTTTTCATCGGCATGTTGCCGGCGATGAAAATCACCGAGCCGTATTCGCCAACCCCCCGGGCAAAGGCCAGGGCAAAGCCGGTCAGCCAGGCTGGCAACAGCGCTGGCACCAGGATATGGCGAAACACCTGCAGGGGTTTGGCACCCAGGCACGCCGCCGCTTCTTCGACTTCACGAGGGATATCGGCCAATACCGGCTGTACCGTACGTACCACGAATGGAAGCGTAACGAATGTCAGCGCGAGGGTGATACCCAGGGGGGTGTAGGCGATCTTGAAGCCCAAATCCGCCGCCAGCTGGCCAACCCAGCCGTTAGGCGCGTAGAGGGCAGTCAGCGCGATGCCGGCTACGGCGGTCGGCAAGGCGAAGGGCAAGTCGATCATCGCATCGATGATCTTGCGCCCCGGGAAGGTATAGCGCACCAGCACCCAGGCGAGCAGCGTGCCGATGATGCCGTTGATGATCGCGGCATAGAGCGCAGTGCCGAAGCTCAGCTTCAACGCCGCCAGCACTCGAGGCGCGGAGATGATTGCCCAGAACTGATCCCAGGTGAGTTGAGAGGCGTGCACGAACATCGCCGCCAGTGGAATGAGCACAATCAGGCTGAGGTACACCAAGGTGTAGCCCAGCGTCAGCCCGAAGCCGGGTATGACGGGGGAGATACGACGCGACATAAAAGTCCTTGGTTAAAAACGCATCAATGTGGGAGCGGGCTTGCTCGCGAAGAGGAAGAATCAGTCAACATCCCTGTCACTGAAATACCGCCTTCGCGAGCCAGCTCGCTCCCACATGTTGGGGCTCGTTTCGAGTGAGATTACTGCGCCTGATAGATCTGGTCGAACACCCCGCCATCATTAAAGAATTTCGGTTGGGCAGTTTTCCAGCCGCCGAAGTCTTTGTCGATGGTCACCAGCTCCAGTTTCGGGAACTGCTGGGCATACTTGGCGGCGACTTCCTTGTCACGTGGGCGATAGAAATTCTTCGCTGCAATTTCCTGGCCGGCCGGGCTGTACAGGTGCTTGAGGTAGGCTTCGGCGATCTGCTGGTTGCCCTTTTTCTCGGCGTTCTTGTCGACTACAGCCACTGGAGGTTCGGCCAGGATCGACAGCGAAGGCACGACGATCTCGAATTTGTCGGCGCCGCCATCTTCCTTCAGAGCCAGGAACGCTTCGTTTTCCCAAGCCAGCAACACGTCGCCCTGACCGTTGTTGACGAAAGTGATGGTCGAACCGCGAGCGCCGGTGTCCAACACAGGGACGTGCTTGAACAGCGTCTGCACATATTCCTTGGCCTTGGCTTCGTCACCGCCGTTGGCTTTGAGGCCATAAGCCCAGGCCGCGAGGAAGTTCCAGCGTGCGCCGCCGGAGGTCTTCGGGTTCGGGGTGATCACCGACACATCATTTTTAACCAGGTCGCCCCAGTCCTTGATGCCTTTCGGGTTGCCCTTGCGCACCAGGAACACGATGGTCGAAGTGTAAGGGGTGCTCGCCTCCGGCAGACGCTTCTGCCAGTCGGCTGGCAAGGTCTTGCCGAGCTTGGCAATTTCGTCGATGTCGCCGGCCAGTGCCAGGGTTACGACGTCGGCACGCAGGCCGTCGATGACCGCACGGCCCTGCTTGCCCGAGCCACCGTGGGACTGCTGGATTTTCACCGAATCGCCGGCGTGGTCTTTCTGCCAGAATTTGACGAATTCTGCGTTGTATTCCTGATACAGCTCGCGAGTGGGGTCGTACGACACGTTAAGGAGCTCGTAGTCCTTGGCAACCGCGGAACCAGCAAAAAGGGCACTGGCCAGGGCGGCCAAAGCGAAATGACGAATCGACGACATGGTGAAAGCTCCTGGAATTCTGATTGTGTTGGCTTTTTTTGATTTTATGGAATCGCGGTACGGCTCAAAGATCGTTCGGCCAAGTGCGTGATCATTGATCAGCCCGGCTTGTTGCCCGGCTGCTGCAGACGGAATTTTTCCTTGCGTTCGATCTGGACGACCTGAGCGTTGTGCACAGTGATTTCCACTGCCCCGAACCGCAGGTCGCGCAGTGCGCTCTGGATCTCGCGCAGGATGGTTGCTTCGTCCTGGCCGTCAACGCTACGTAGGGATGCGCTCATGGTGCTGCTCCTTCGACTGAGAGGTTGCCTGGCAGTGGCGGCACTGCTTGCGGCGTGAGACCAATAGTAGATAGGTGCGGATATTCTTAAAAAGACTATTTAAGAATGTTTATATAACCAGAAGTACTCATGACGAACACCGCCCATCCTCCGCCCCGTAGGAGCTGTCGAGTGAAACGAGGCTGCGATTGATGCTGCGCAATCTTTCAAGGGGACCACAAGAACGTCTAACCGATAAGCGGCGCCCGCGCCCAGTCGAGCTGCGCAGCAGGCATTGGTCGCGCGAACCAGTAGCCCTGGCCAAGATCGCAGTCGTGCTCGAGCAGGAAACTGGCCTGCTCGACCTGCTCGATCCCTTCGGCGTGCACCTGCATGCCCATGCTCTTGGCCAACGCGATAATCACCCGCACGATCGCCACGTCGTCGTCGTCCCACGGCAGCCCGGCAACGAAACCCTGGTCGATCTTGAGTTTCTGTACTGGCAAGCGCTTGAGCCGCAGCAAGGATGAATAGCCGGTGCCAAAATCATCGATCGCCAGGCGCACGCCCAGCTCACGCAAGCGATGCATCTGCTCCAGCGCCACTTCCGGGTCATCCATTACCGCGCTTTCTGTCACCTCCAGCTCCAGAAACGCCGGGTTGAGCCCTGTGTCGCGCAGCACCTGCGCCACCTGCTGGTACAGCTCACGACGGGCAAACAGCCGCGCAGACACATTCACCGCAACAAACGACAACACAACGCCGGACTGCTGCCATTGGCACATTTGCTGACACGCCTGCTGCATGACCCAGGCATCGATTTCCGCGATCAGGCCGGTACGCTCGGCGATGGGAATGAACTCGGCAGGCGAGACCAAACCCCGCAGAGGGTGCTCCCAGCGCACCAGCGCCTCGACGCCGATCAGGCGACTGGTCTTCAGGTCGTGGACCGGCTGGTAATACACCCGCAGCTCATCCTGCTCCAGCGCCCTGCGTAATTCGAACGCGGTCTCGACCCGCTGCTGGGCCTGGGCCGTCAGTTCTTCGGTATAAAGCGCATAGCTGTCGCGGCCTGCATTTTTCGCCTTGAACAAGGCCGCGTCCGCATTACGCAGCAACTGCGCGGCACTCAGGGCGTCGCTGGGAAACAGGCTGATGCCCACGCTGGCGTTGATGAACAGCTGATTGCCGTCGATCACGAAGGCTTCCTTGAAGCCGTCAATGATCCGCTGGGCCAGCGCCGCCGCATGGACCAGTTGCGGGCAACCTTCCGCCAGGACTGCAAATTCATCGCCCCCGAGGCGGGCCAGGGTAATGCCTGGCCCGAACATCGCCAGCAGCCGCTCGGCCACGGCCTTGAGCATCTGATCGCCCACGGTGTGACCGAGGCTGTCGTTGATCATCTTGAAGTGATCCAGGTCGATCACCAGCAGGGCGCAGCCGCGCTTGTGCACCTGTGCCGATGCCACGGCCTGTTCGGCGCGGTCGGTGAACAGCAGGCGATTGGGCAAGTCGGTCAATGGGTCGTGATGGGCGAGATGGGTCAGCTCATTCTCGGAGTTCTTGATTGCACTGATGTCGGAAAATACCGCCACGTATTGGCTGACCCGTCCATCATCGTCGCGAACGATACGGATCGTCTGCCACTGCGGGTAGATTTCCCCGCTTTTGCGCCGATTCCAGATTTCACCGCTCCACTCGCCAACACTGTTGAGCGTCTTGAACATGGCCTGGTAGAAGCTCGCCGGATGGCGACCGGATTTGAACAGGCTCGGTTGCTGGCCCATCACTTCTTCGCGCTGATAGCCGGTGATCTGCATAAACGCCCGGTTGACGTGAACGATCAATCCTTTGTCATTTGTGACCAGCACGCCTTCGCGGGTGCAATCGAACACGGCCGCCGCCTGACGCAGCCGCTCTCTATCCGCAGAACGCTCACGCAACTGCGCACCGATCCCAAGGCAGCGGAACAAACGCGTGCGGGCAATGAAAATAATGCCCGCGCTTAGAATCAGCCAGATGTAGCCGTTGATCGTTTGCCAATGCAACGCTTCGGCCGAATCATCGAAGAAACTGTTTAATGCAAAACCGCTGAGCGAAACCCAGAGGACGGAAAGCAGCAGATACAGCAGCGCTGCACGCAGGGCGTCGCGATAGGTGGCAGACATTCGGTCGTCCATGTCCCTCAAATGATTGGAATTATAGGGTAAAGAAACATCCAGCCACTCTTATCTGAAAGGGTGACTGGTTTTATCTGTGCGCTTGGTGATAATGCGAGGGCTGTTTTTTTCTTTATCGAGGGCCCTACAGCCTATGTGGTACGAAGGTTTTCTTGGCTTGTCGCCTTGGTCACTGGTGGCAGTCACCCTGCTGATGACCCACATCACAATCATCGGCGTCACTGTCTATCTGCATCGCTATTCAGCCCATCGCTCCCTTGAGCTCAATGCCGGCCTGAAACATTTCTTCCGCTTCTGGCTGTGGTTGACCACGGCGCAGAACACCCGTGAGTGGACCGCTATCCACCGCAAGCATCACGCCAAATGCGAAACCGGCGATGACCCGCACAGCCCCGTCGTCAAGGGCCTGTCCACCGTTTTGCGCAAAGGTGCGGAGCTGTATCGCGCCGAAGCGGAAAATCCGGAGACCCTGCGCATCTATGGCAAGAACTGCCCGGAAGACTGGATCGAACGTAACCTGTATAGCCGCTTTCCGCTACTGGGCGTGGCAATCATGGGTGTCATCGACGTGTTGCTGTTCGGCACCATCGGCATCACCATCTGGGCCATCCAGATGATGTGGATCCCTGTGTGGGCGGCCGGCGTGGTCAACGGCCTGGGCCATGCCATCGGTTATCGCAACTTCGAATGCCGCGATGCGGCCACCAACCTGGTGCCGTGGGGCATCCTGATTGGCGGCGAAGAACTGCACAACAACCACCACACCTACCCCAACTCGGCAAAACTGTCGGTGAAGAAATGGGAGTTCGACCTCGGCTGGGCCTGGATCCAGGTTTTCAGCTTCCTGCGCCTGGCCAAGGTTCAGCGGGTCGCGCCAATTGCCCATCGGGTTGAAGGCAAAGGCAACCTGGACATGGATACCGCCATGGCGATCCTCAACAATCGTTTCCAGATCATGGCCCAGTACCGCAAATTGGTCATCGCGCCCCTGGTCAAGCAAGAGCTGGAAAAGGTCGATCACTCCGTTCGCCACCAGTTTCACCGGGCCAAGCGTCTGTTGTCGCGTGAAACCAGCCTGCTGGATGACAAGCACCATGTGCGGATCCAGACCATGCTCGAGCACAGTCAGGCCCTGAAAGTCATTTACGAGAAGCGCCTGGCTTTGCAGCAGATCTGGGTCAAGACCAGTTCCAATGGTCACGACATGCTGGCAGCCATCAAGGAATGGATTCACGAGGCTGAAGCCAGCGGGATTCAGTCCCTGCGTGACTTCGCCGACCAGCTGAAAACCTACTCCTTGCGCCCCGCCAACGCCTGACCCCACGCAGAGCACCTCGCCCGAGGTGCTCCGCGACAGCAAGGCGCGCTCCTGTGGCGAGTATGCTTGCTCCCGCTCGCTTTTTGCGCAGCAAACGCCCCCTGAACAACCGCTGCACGCGATAAAACCCTTAGCTTACCGCCCGGCGGGTGCATCCCCCTGCTCTCCCTGCCCCGGGAACTTAGTTCCAAATCCCCTATCTCAAAAGCACTTCGCCACCCTGGCGGTCTTCGTTGCAGCCGCTGCCGAACTCGCGGCACGCTCTTTGAGATTAGTGTCGATGGTCGATAAAAACCCGCAGGATTCTTCCCCGCCGCAATGGCCAGAGGCCGCCCAGACCCTGATGGCGCTGATGCAGGCCCGAGGCGAGGTCGCGCGCTTGAGTGAACGCGAACAGCTGTTGAGCTCGCTGCTGGTGAGCGTCAATGCGGTGCTGTGGGCATTCAACTGGGAAACCCGCGAGGTGCTCTATGTCAGCCCGGCCTACGAACGAATTTTTGGGCGCCCCACCGACCCGTTGCTGGCCGACTACAACCAGTGGCGCGACAGCGTTTACCCGGATGACCTGGAAGAAGCCGAACGCAGCCTGGCCTCCGTGCTGGACAAAGGCTCGGTCGAAGACCGTGAGTATCGAATCGTTACCGCCGACGGCCAGGTACGCTGGCTGAGCGACAAGTGCTTTATCAACCGCCAGGGCGAGCCGGGCCAGCCTTTGATCATCGTCGGCATTGCTGAAGACATCACCGAAAAAAAGCACCTCGAAACCGAACTGCAACGCCTGGCCACTACCGACGAATTGACCGAAAGCAGCAACCGCCGGCATTTTTTTGAATGCGCCAACCACGAGTTCGAGCGGGCGCGAACCCAGGGCACCCCGCTGTCGTTCCTGATGCTGGATATCGATGATTTCAAGACCGTGAACGACACCTATGGCCACCAGGAAGGCGATAACGTGTTGCAACGCATCGCTGAGTGCGGTCGCGCCGCATTGCGTCGTGGTGACGTGTTCGGGCGCATCGGCGGAGAGGAGTTTGCGGCAGTGTTTCCAGGCTGTGAGCCCGGGGTGGCCATGCAGGTGGCCGAGCGCCTGCAACGGGAAATTCAACAACTGAGTTTCAGCCACGACAGCCGGACTTTCACCATCACCATCAGCCAGGGCCTGACCAGCCTCTTACCTGAGGATGAAAGTGTCGACAGCCTGTTCTCCCGGGCGGATGCCGCGATGTATGAAGCCAAGCGACAGGGCAAGAACCGGATCATCCCCGGCTGATTCGCCCCCCTGTAGGAGCTGCCGAGAGAAAAGAGGCTGCGATCTTTTGATTTGGGGCTAACCAAAGATCAGAAGATCGCAGCCTTCGGCAGCTCCTGCGGGGCGGGGGTGGCTATTTTTTGCGCAACCGCACCAACTCCGGCAGGCCGATCTGCAGCAACCTCGCCGTGCGCCCCTTGGCCAGCGCCTCAAGCCCCTCATCCTCGCCCAGGCCCGCCAGTTGAGCCGCCATGTTCATCACCAGCGCTTCGCGGGAATAAACCCCGCCACCGAGCTGATAGACCGCCGCGATCAGCTCTCGCAGCTGCAGCGGCAGGCGCCAGCGGGTGCGCAGCGCCGAACCGTAAGCGGCCGCAAATCCACTCAGCGCTTCGTCGACGTCAGCCAACTCGTCCAGCTCGCCGCCGGCCTGCTTCCATTCCTGCAAACAACGCAGCAAGGCCAGGTCACCCAGCCGATGCAGCATGCCCGCGCAATAACAGCGCTCCTGGTCCAGGTCGAGAAGACGGGCCAGGGTCCGCGCGTATTCGGCGGTATGCAGCGACAGGTCCCAATAACGCTCGGCGTAGTCAGCCAGGTACGGGTCGCTGAGCCGCGCGGTGCGCTTGAGGGTCAGCCCCAGAATCAGGTTCATGCTCTGCCCGCAGCCCAGGCGATGCAGGGCCTGGGCCAGGGTTTGCACGGCAGCGCCGCGGTGTTGGGCGGCGCTGTTGGCGGCAGCGATCAGCACGGCGGTAATCTGCGGATCGGTACGCGTTCCCTCTTCGAGGACGGTCAGGTCAAGCCCGCCGGGGTTGAGGCTGCGTTTGACCGCTACCTCCACATCGGTCATCAGTGGTGCACCGTCAGCCAGAGTCCGCCGGCGCTCCAGATACACCGCCAAGGTCATGCCCGCCGCCAGGGCCGGCACTTCACAAAAAACTTCCTGCCCGGCATCAAGCAGCAGATCCTGCAATCGCTGGGTCAGGTTTTCCATGTTCAACGGCTTGGTCAGGTAAGCCGTAGGTGCCAACGGTAAGGCTTCGCGCACGCTGGCGCTGTCATTGCGGCTGCTCATCAGAATGAACGGCAACGGCGGATTGCGCTTGCGCTGGCGAACGCTGCGCAACACATTCAAGCCATCCACACCAGGCAACTCCCAGTCGACGATCACCAGGTCGTAGGCGTTTTCCGCGAGTCGCGACAACGCGTCCTGGCCATCGGCACAGAGATCGATGCGAGCATCGCAGCGCACGTTCAGCAGTACTTGCTGGAGCAAATCCCGCGACCACGGATCCGCCTCGGCAATCAGCACTCGAGGTACAGCGGGTAACTCAACAGCTCTCATGCAAACAGGCTCCCCTCTCAATGCATGCACCATATTCAATGCAGGCCACAGGAAACAGCGCTGCGGGTTTCACGTACAAAAAAAACCCGCCTAGGCGGGTTTTTTTGTCGATCAGCTCACACTTTCATACGAGCACTGTAGATCAAAGCTCCGAGAAGCACTCTTCGATGATTGCCAGACCTTGGTCCAGTTGTTCATCCGGCGAAGTCAGGGGTACCAGTACGCGCAGAACGTTGCCGTAGGTGCCGCACGACAGCAGGATCAGGCCTTTGTCGCGAGCCTTGGCCACAACGGCGGCGACTGCCGGTGCGTTTGGCTTGTGGCTGTCACCGTCTACGAACAGCTCGACCGCGATCATCGCGCCAAGGGCACGTACTTCACCAATCACTGGATACTTGGACTGAATGGCTTTCAGGCCAGTGACCAGACGCTCGCCGACTGCCTTGCAGCGATCCAGCAGGTGCTCTTCTTCGAACACTTCCATCACTGCCAGCGCAGCAGCGCACGCGATCGGGCTACCGGCGTAGGTACCGCCCAGGCCGCCTGGAGCAATGGCGTCCATGTATTCAGCCTTACCGCACACACCCGCCAGCGGGAAGCCGCCAGCGATGGACTTGGCGAAGGTGGTCAGGTCGGCAGACACGCCCATCTGTTCCATGGCGAAGAACGTGCCGGTCCGGCCAGCGCCAGTCTGCACTTCGTCAGCGATCAGCAGGATGCCGTGCTGGTCGCACAGGGCGCGCAGACGCTTCATGAACTCTTTAGGCGCGACGTAGAAACCGCCTTCACCCTGAACCGGCTCGATGATGATCGCAGCGATGTCACGCGGCTCGGCGTCGTTCTTGAAAATGCGTTCGATGCTGGCGATCGAGTCGTCGACGCTCACGCCGTGCAGTTCATTAGGGTACAGCGCGCGGAAGATGCCGCCTGGCATCAGGCCCATGCCGGCCGAGTAAGGCACGACTTTACCGGTCAGGCCCAGGGTCATCATGGTGCGACCGTGGTAAGCGCCAGTGAACGCGATCACGCCGGCACGGCCAGTGGCGGCGCGGGCGATTTTCACGGCGTTCTCTACGGCTTCGGAACCGGTGGTCACCAGCAGGGTTTTCTTGGCGAAATCACCAGGCACCTTGGCGTTGATTTTTTCGCACAGCTCTACGTACGGTTCGTAGGCCAGCACCTGGAAGCAGGTGTGGGTCAGCTTGTTCAGCTGCGCGGTCACGGCGGCGATGATTTTCGGGTGCACGTGACCGGTGTTCAGTACTGCGATACCGCCGGCGAAGTCGATGAACTCGCGACCTTCAACGTCGGTAACGGTAGCGTTCTTCGCGGACTCGGCGAAGATCGGGTGAATCTGGCCAACACCGCGTGGTACAGCGGCTTCGCGGCGTTTCATCAAAGAAGCGTTAGTCTTGCTCATAAAGTCCTCATTCGCCGCTCATCGGGCGGCGTGGCTCAAGGAAAATGCGGCGGGGAGGCAACTACGGCAGCATGCGATGATCGACTGCCATAGCTTTCCCGGCCACAGAGAAAATTCCGGTTGAAACGCAGAAAGGGTCAGCGCTCTCGTGCCCTTTCCGCTTATTGCATTCCCGTCTGCCGCGCTTAGATGCCCAGGCAGAGGTATTTGATTTCCAGGTAATCTTCGATGCCGTACTTGGAGCCTTCACGGCCCAGGCCCGACGCCTTGATGCCACCAAACGGCGCGACTTCGTTGGAGATCAACCCGGTGTTGACGCCGACCATACCGTATTCCAGGGCTTCAGCCACACGGAATACACGGCCCAGGTCACGGGCATAGAAGTACGACGCCAGGCCGAACTCGGTGTCGTTGGACATCGCGATCACTTCGGCTTCGTCTTTGAAGCGGAACAGCGGCGCCAACGGGCCGAAGGTTTCTTCCTTGGCCACGGCTGCGTTGTTCGGCACGTTGGTCAGGATGGTCGGCTCGAAGAAGTTGCCTTCGATGGATTTGCCACCCGACAGCACGGTGGCGCCTTTGGCCACCGCGTCGGCAATGTGTTCCTTGACCTTGGCCACGGCTTTTTCATCGATCAGCGGGCCAGTGGTGGTGCCGTCTTCCAGACCGTTGCCGATCTTGAGTTTGGCCACAGCCACTTTCAGTTTTTCAGCGAACGCATCGTAGACCGAATCCTGAATGTACAGGCGGTTGGCGCAGACGCAGGTCTGGCCGTTGTTGCGGTACTTGGAAATGATCGCGCCTTCGACGGCCTTATCCAGGTCCGCGTCGTCGAACACGATGAACGGCGCGTTGCCACCCAGCTCAAGGGACACTTTCTTGATGTCCTTGGCGCATTCAGCCATCAACTGGCGACCGATTTCAGTCGAGCCGGTGAAGGACAACTTACGCACGATCGGGTTGCTGGTCAGCTCGCTGCCGATGTCGCCGGCGCTGCCGGAAACAACGCTGAACACGCCAGCAGGAATGCCGGCACGCTGGGCCAGCTCAGCCAGGGCGAACGCCGAGAACGGAGTCTGCGAAGCAGGCTTGAGCACCATGGTGCAACCGGCGGCCAGGGCCGGGCCGGCTTTACGGGTAATCATCGCGGCCGGGAAGTTCCACGGGGTAATTGCCGCGGTCACGCCGATGGGCTGCTTGATCACGATCAGGCGCTTGTCTGGCTGGTGGCCCGGAATCACGTCACCGTAGACGCGCTTGGCTTCTTCGGCGAACCACTCGATGAAGGAAGCCGCGTAGACGATTTCGCCCTTGGCTTCGGCCAATGGCTTGCCCTGTTCCAGGGTCATCAGGCGAGCCAGGTCGTCCTGGTTTTCGATGATCAGTTCGAACCAGCGACGCAGCTTGTTCGCACGGTCCTTGGCGGTCAGTGCACGCCAAGCCGGCAGCGCCTTGTCTGCGGCTTCGATTGCCCGGCGGGTTTCGGCAGCGCCCATTTTCGGCACGGTGCCCAGAATTTCGCCCGTTGCCGGGTTGTTGACCTTGATCGTCTGACCATTGTCCGCATCGACCCAAGCGCCATCGATGAAGGCTTGCTGGCGGAACAACTGGGTGTCTTTAAGCTGCATGTCGGCTTTCCTTAACAGCACCGCGCCGGGCGCGGAGCAAATTATGATTGTAGAAAGGCGCCTTATAGGCTGCCGTCAGGGAAATCATTCACCGGGCTGAAGCACATAAATAGCGCACGGATTGGACTCGCGCGGTTCAGCACCCAGACAAGAGCGTTTGAAATCTCAAACGAATCCTAGGATCAAAGGGGGTAAAGGACAATAGCCTGTTCGAAAAAAAGAACGAAAACCGCTCTTTTGCCCATTTTTTCTGATCAACGTGACAACCGTCCGTTCGGCGGCCAAAAAAACACAGGCGATTCAGCAGCATGGACGCCCGCAGCGCTTATGAGTATCATGGCGCCCGCTTGCACCAGTAGCTCAGCTGGATAGAGTACTGCCCTCCGAAGGCAGTGGTCGTGGGTTCGAATCCCGCCTGGTGCACCATAGTAGAAACGAAAAAGCCCCAGGCCTTAAGGTCTGGGGCTTTTTTTGTGGGTGGTGTCTCGACCTGAATCAGGTTTACTCCGCAGCTCCCTCACTCCGTAGTCCAATCAAACTCATCATATTCATCATCCCCCTCCTCATCCTCGAACACCCCATCATCAAGGTCATCCTCCTCCAAGGCCTGCTCCTCCTCCTGAGCCAACAGGAATTCCTTGCGGCTCTCGGTCACTGCCCGCCTTAGTTCCTCTCCCTTCACCGGGCAGTTGAGCATTTGGGCGATGCGGTCGATTTTTTTCGCCATGGCTTCCTCCAACGCATCGGCTATGGCCCGATAGTGCGCGCTTTCGGGGGTGGTTGCCAAATGGCGGACGGTTATCGGTGCTGGTTGTTCTGCAGTTCCTTGAGCCGGTCGTCGAGGTTTTCGTTGGGGAAACGTTGTTTCAGCGACTCTAACAACTTGTCCGCCGCTGGTTTCTGACCGGTTTCCTGCAGGCGTACCACCTCAAGCAACTGCTCATCCAGGCTCTTTGCCGGCGCCGCCATGCGTTTGCTGACTTTGGCTTCGTCGGCCATTTGCGCACGCATGGATTCACGCTGCGCAGGCGCGGCGAGTTCGGCCATCGGCGCTGCAGGTGCCGGGGCGGAGGCTTTGGGGGTTGGCGCGAAGTCGTAGACGGGCTCCTGCTCGGGACCGGGTTGTACCAGCGCCAGCATCAGCGCTACGCCGACCAGGCTGGCGAATGCGACTTGCCAGCGCGGCTTTTGGCAGGCTTGCGACCACCGCTGCCAGAGGCTTGCCTTGGGTGCCGTGGTTTCTCGATGCGCTGCGGCGAGGATGAACGCATCCAGGTGTGCCGGTGGCTCGTCGGTAGACTGTTCACGAAAGTGTTTCACCACTTCCTCTTCAGGTGCTTTACGGGCGTCAGTCATGTCAGTACCTCCTCGGCCAGCAGCCGACGCAGTTTTTGCTGGGCGTAACGCAAGCGACTCTTGACGGTTTCCAGCGGTGTTTCAGTGAGGGTGGCGATCTGTGGCAAGTCGAGATCGCCGTGGGCACGCAGCAGGAACACTTCGCGCTGGTCCGCCGGCAGGGCTTGCAGGGCGGTTTCCAGGCGCTGGGTGTCGCGGCTCAAGCTCAGTAATTGCGCGGGGTCGGCGGCGTCATCAGGCAAGGCGTGGACCTGTTCGTCATAGCTGTCGTGCAAAGGGTTACGAATTCCGTGTTTGCGCCAGTGGTCGATCAGTCGATTGCGGGCAATCTGGTACAACCATGTACGAAAATTCGCCCGGCCTTGTGGCTGGCTGGTGCTGCGGATCAGGCTCAGCCAGGTGTCCTGGTACACCTCTTCGGCCAGCTCGGCTTTACCGCTGAGGCCAAGAAGGAATCGGTACAGTCCCTGGCGGTGGCGGGCGTACAGGATCTCGAACGCCACGCTGTCGCCTGAGCGGTAGCGGGCCAGCAGCGATTCGTCGCTGCTGGTGGCCGAGCTTGGGGGCGGGGCAGTCATGTCAGTGGGTCTCTTGGATCATTGCCTGATGTTCGGTGGTTTGCAGGCTTTGCGCCAGCTCGACCAACTGCACGAACTCCGCTCGCAGGCCAAACCGGTCTTCGCCCCGGGCGCCACGGGCCAGTGCCTCAGTGTCTTTCAGACTGAAGCTGGCGGTATAGCGCCCGTCCTTCAGCTGCTGGGAAAAAGCTGCCACGGCTGCGGCGAAGCGCAGATCGTCAGAGGCGGCTGCGGCTTGGCCTGCAACGATCGGGCGTTCAATCAAGCGACTATTCCCACCTTCCGGCAGCTGATAACGCACGCGCAGCATGGCCATTTCCGTTGTCTTGGTGGCATCAATGCTGGCGGCCTGGCTGTAGCGCAGCGGCTCCAGCCAACCCTTCTCCCCCTTTGGAACAATTTCGTACAGGGCGGTTACCGTATGGCCTGCGCCGATTTCGCCAGCGTCGACCTTGTCGTTGCTGAAATCTTCGCGTTTCAAGGCGCGATTTTCATAGCCCAACAGGCGGTACTCGCTGACCTGGGCCGGATTAAATTCCACTTGCAGCTTTACGTTTTTCGCGACGACCGCGAGGGTTGAACCGAGCTGGTCCACCAGGACCTTGCGCGCCTCGCGCAGGTTGTCGATATAGGCGTAGTTGCCATCGCCCGCGTCGGCCAGTTGCTCCATCAGGTGTTCATTGTAGTTATCCACTCCGAAACCCATTGTGGTCAGGGAAATACCGGTCTTGCGCTTGTCCGCCGCCATTTGCTTGAGGCTGTCGAAGTCGCTGATGCCGACGTTGAAGTCGCCGTCCGTGGCCAGCAGGATGCGGTTGATACCTTTTGCAATGAACGCCTGCCCTGCCAACTGGTAGGCCAGTTCGATGCCTGATGCGCCAGCGGTCGAGCCGCCCGCCGATAACTGATCGATGGCTGTTCGAATTTTAGCTTTTTCCCGTCCGGAAGTTGGCTCCAGCACCACACGAGATTCACCGGCGTATACCACCAGTGACACGCGATCCTGATCGCGCAGTTGATCGACCAGCAGTTTCAGCGTGCTCTTGACCAGCGGCAGGCCTTCGCGGCGGTCCATCGACCCGGAGACGTCGACCAGGAAGACCAGGTTCGCCGGGGCCAGGTCAGCCACTGCGTGGTCCGAGGCCCTAATGCCGATGCGCAGCAACCGGGTGTGCGCATTCCAGGGAGTTGGCGCCAGCTCCGTGGTCACGCCAAAGGGCGAGCCGTCGGTGGGTAAGGCGTAGTCGTAGGGAAAGTAGTTGACCATTTCTTCCAGGCGCACCGCTCCTTCGGGCGGCAGGCGCCCCTGGTTGAGCAAGCGCCGGACATTGGCGTAGGCGCCGGTATCGACGTCGGCACTGAAGGTTGAGACCGGCGTTTGAGCCACGCTGTGGATCGGGTTATCGGCCAGCGCCTGATACTGCTCGCGCTGCTGGTCCTGGTAGCCCGCAGGGGATGCTTCTGGCATTGGCGCAAAAGTCGCCAGCGGCGCTGCTCGCACAGTGCGCTTGGCCGCGGAAGCATCGCCAATGACCAAGGCTTCGGTCTTCAACTCAGCCTGCGCGGGTGCTGAGGCAATCGAAGCGGAGTCTGGCGTGGACGAGACACCGCAACCGGCCATCGCCAGCAGCAGGCCCGCGGCGAAACCATGGGCGGCCGGGCGGAGGAAATGCAGAGGGAGGGACATGGGGGCTGACCTCAAGGAAGATGATCCATTCATCCTTTGAGACGGGCAGCCCGGCAGGTTCGGGTTAACTCACCGGAAAAAATATTCAGCGGTGATAACGGCGCACCACGCTGCTGTTCTTCAGCACATGCCCTTTGATCTTTTCCAGCAACTGAGTGCGCGTCAGGCCGGCGGGCAAGGCGTCGGGAGCGAGGTCCAGGGCGTAAAGCTGGATGATGTAGTGGTGGGCGCTGTCGCCGACAGGCGGACAAGGACCGACGTAGGCCTTGGTGCCCTTGCTGTTCAGGCCACCGACTCCGTCGAGCGTGGGCTTGGTGCCCGCACCTTCGGCAATCTGATGGGTAGAGGCCTTGATGCCGTAATGCAGCCAATGATCGACGCCCTGGCCTTTTTGCCCGTCGGGGTCGTGCATCACGATCGCGTAGCTCAAGGTGCCGGCCGGGCCGGCATTCCAGCTCAGTGCCGGAGAAACGTTGTGGCCGCCGCAGCCTTCGGCGTCGCTGGCGGCCGCGGCAGTGAACAGCCGGTCATCGGAGACGCCCGGGATGTTAACAGTGAAACGCTCATGGGCCTGGGCCGGCAGTTGTACGCAGAAGGCAACTGCAAGGGCCGCCAGCCAAGGGGTCAAAGAGGTCAATCGGGTCATTGCGGAGCACCTGGTGCGGGTGGGGCCAACGTCGGCTTGCGAACTATAGCCGCACCGTTCGCGCCGTGGCAGAGGGATTTGGCTGAACCTCGCGATCGGCCGCCCCGTCTTGATGGAAATGCCTGCCTTGAGAGCGATCATGGCCTTGCAACGCGTCTGGACCTGGCATTTCGGCAAGAACTACGACTACCTCGGGCACGCTGAAACGTGGGACTAGGTGGAGTTCAAGGGCGACCCCTACCCTCCGCCGTTTATTGGGCTGTTTGGTAAAAACGGAGTGGTTTCCGCTGCAGTTGCGTGCGATGAAGAGTGGGCGATGGCGATGCTGGCAGAACGTATGAAACAGCCGTTGTCCGTGGATGAGGCCTGGCGACTGATTCGCGATGCCCGATGAATTCTTGGCTGCAAAATTTCCCGTAGGAGCTGCCGAAGGCTGCGATCTTTTGATGTTGAAAGTCAAAAGATCGCAGCCTTCGGCAGCGCCTACAGGGGAGCGTTTTATCCGCAAGTGCGAGGCGCCCTGAAGCAGACGCCGAGCGCTTCTGCGCAACGGTTGGCCTTACTCGACGGGCACCGGAGCACTGATTTTGCTCATGATGAAGCCGACAAACTCTTCAACGGTCATCTTCTGGCCATTGAACTCCACCAGGTTGTTGGCGTAGTGCAACTTGGTGACGATGTTGTTGCCATCGAGTCTGGCAAACTCGCTGCCCACCGCCATGCTGCCGAACATGTCCGCAGTGGCCATGGCCTGATCGGCGATCAGCTTGGCATCGGTCTGGCCATCGATTTGTGACTGCACGCTGAACAGGTCAACCAGCATCGGCTTGGACACTTGCACGTTGAGGTCCAGCAGGGCGATCAGTTGCTGAGTCAACTGATCCGGCGGCAGGTCCATCGATTTCGGCTTGGTCAGGTCGAGCACCAGGTTGGCCTTGCTTTCGCCGTTGGCGGTTTTCAGCGAGAGGTTTTCCAGCGCAACCTGCGGCCCGGCGGCCAGCAGTTTTTCCAGGCCGGTTTTTACCTGGGCCTCTTCGGCAGGGGTCAGCACCAGCTCCGGCGCCGGCAGACCTGCTGCTGCCGCTTCAGCCGCGGCCTTCTCGTAAGGTTGCAGTTTGGTCTGGTAAACCTGCATCAACGACATGGTCGCCGGAATGTCCAGGTTCTTCAGGCTCATGGCCATCTGCGCGGAGCCGATGGTCTTGCCGTTCAGCGACACCTCGCCCACCTTGTAATCGGCACGGCCTGAAGCGCTGGTGCCCGATTCTTCGGTCTGGTTCTTCATTTCAAACTTCTTCAGGCCTAATACTGACTGGCCGGCGCCGAAGGTGGTCTTGTTGTCGGTCAGCTCGACGGTGTTTTCGCCGACGTAATACCCGTAGGTACCCTTGGTCAGGTTGCTGGCGAAGGTCAGGCCGCCGAGTTCGACTTTAACCGGCGTCAGGTCCTCAGCCACGGTCGTGAGGGTCAGGCTGTCCATGTAACCGTTGGCCTTGACCTTTTGCGCCTGGGCGCTGGCATCGACGTCGACATTCAATCCGGAAAACTTCAGCTGGGACTTGTCGTCAAGGGCGACGTCCAGCGGCAGCAACTGGAGGTTACCGTTGGTGGATTTGTCGTAGCCGATGTTGACCACGCCGGTGAGCGGGGACTTGTCCTTGGCAGCGGCGAACCATTTGGCGGTGAGCGGGGTTTTTTCCAGTTCGTAGTGACTGGTGGCCATGACTGGCAGCCACTTCAGCGACACCAGGCGGGAGAACGGCAGAGGACCGTGCTCGATGTGGTCGACGAACAGTAACTCCACCGGGGCTTCACCGAACATCTCGCCTTCACCCTTGAGGCGGTAGTGCGCGGTGCTGCTGAATACGTTGCGCTCCAGCGACACCAGCTCCAGCGACGCGGTGCCATTGGAACCTACCAGCGCGGCTTGCAGCTCCTTGTTGGCATCGGCGATCGAGGTATTGAGCACGCCTTCAAGCTTGGTGCCGGTGTACCAGGCACCCCCTGCGCTGATTGCACCGATTGCCACGACAATTCCCAGAAGCACGCCTGCTGATTTATTCATGAATTACCCGATCAATGTCCGTTGTTTGAAGGTGTGTCGTCTTCCCTGAACCCGTGACGGGTTACGGACACGACTAAGCTGAAAGTGCGATGGAGATTAGCACCGGGCGCACTGGGTGGCCCAATGATTAAAGGTTTAGGAGCAAAGCTTGCTCGCGATGACTCCGGCTCATCCACCTGCAGCGTGGCTGACGGACCGTTATCGCGAGCAAGCTTTGCTCCTACAGGTGTCAGAGATCCCACAGTTGCCACAGTTCCCTGAGGGCCACCGGGATGATTTCAGATGTCAGGAATACTGCACTTCAATTTCATCGAGCTGATGGTCAAAACTCTTCAGCCGCGCGGTCCAGGTATACACCAGCACCTCAAAATCCCGATTGATCACCGCCCCACCCGTCACCTCCGCGCGCGGGTCGCAGAAGTCCAGCTGGTAACGCTCCCGGGCCATGGCGGTGGCGACATCGGAGAGCTCGCGGGCGTTGCTTAGCCAATGCCGCTCCTCGTCCGACACCTGCTTGTCCAGTGCCAGGCACTGCTTCTTTAAGGTTTCCAGGCTTTTTTCCAGCGGCGTGCCGGTCAGCTCGCCCATGACTTCCTGGAAAGTGCGGCCGGGTTGCCAGTAGCTGCCCCAGAAATAGCGGTCAAACACGGTTTCAACCCGGCGCAAAGCCACCTTGGTGTCCCAGATGAGCACCAGCGTCTTGCCTTGTTCGAGGTGTTTTTTCTTGATACGGGCGCCCTGAACAGAAGCCCAGGCGACCACCACAATCGACAGCACGGCGATCAGCGCCGAGGCACTGTCGAGAAATATCAGGGCCTTGTCGATCTGGTGGGCCAGCATGATGCCGTAGAAATAGGTGGCTGACAGCAGGACCAGTGCGGCTATAGCGCACCAGAAGCCGGGAGCATAAGGGTTTTTCATTATTTTAGTCCCCATGACCAACGCGAGCCTTGATCAGTGGACTGGCGTGGCTCGTGGCGCGTCAGCCCAACAAATCAAAGCATAGCAACGGCCTCAGGGTTTGCTGGAGTTCGAACCTTGCGTTCGTCCGCTTTCCCATCCGCCGCCCAGCGCCAGGAACAAATCGATCTGGCTCATGGCAACCTGGGTGTTCGCGGCGGCCAACTGCGCCCGTACGTCGGTGTAGGTCCGGGTGGCTTGCAGGTCCGCGAGGAACGACGCCCGGCCGGCCTGGAAGAAGCGGTGGGTCTGGTCTGCTGCCTGTTGCGCCGATTGTTCCGCCTCGGCCAGCGCATCGCGACGTTGCAGCAACGCGGAGTATTGGGCCAGGCCGGTCTGGGTTTCGCGAATGGCGTTGAGCACTACCCCATCGAAATGCGCCAGGGCGCCCTGGGTGGTCGCTTCGGCCTCACGAATACGTGCACGCGAGCCGTTGGACGGTACGGTCCAGCTCAGTAACGGACCGAAGCCCCAGCGATTGGTCGCCGGTTTGCCGAGGTTTTCCAGGATGCCGACGGTTCCAACCGACGCGCCGATGCTGATGTCCGGGTACAGCTCGCCCGTGGCGATGCCGATACCCGCCGTGGAAGCCGCGAGGCGTCGTTCGGCCTGCCGCACGTCGGGGCGGCGCTTGAGCAACGTGGCACCGTCACCCACCGGTAACAGCTGGGCGATTTTTGGCAGTTCGGCGCAAGTCGCCGTCCCGGCTGGCAATTGATCCACTGGCTGGGCGAGTAGCATCGACAGGCGGAACAAGCCGGCCTGACGGGCCGCTTCGTAGCGCGGCATTTCGGCACGCAGGGATTTGAATTGGGTTTGCGAGCGGGTCACCTGGGTTTCATCACCGCGCCCCGCATCGCGCAGCCGCTGTACCAGCGTGGTGCCCTGGGCTTGCAGATCCAGGGAGTGCTGGGCGATTTCCTGCTCTTCGTTGGCCGCGCACACCTGGGTGTAGGCCCGCACCACATCGGCCACCAGGGTGATTCGTGCAGTATCGGCTGCCGCTTGAGTCGCATCGGCATTGGCCTTCGCCGCCTCGATACCGCGCTGCAAGGTGCCGAACAGGTCGAATTGATAAGAGGTGGTGATGCCAATATCGCCCACATTGGCCACCGGCACCTTGTCCGCCAGCAGGAATGCTTCGCCGGACTCCTGCAAACGCTGAGCGCCGATTTTCACGCCGCCGCTCCAGCCGCCTGCGGCTTGCGCTTCATCGACCTGTGCCCGGGCCCGGGAAATGTTCGCCGCTGCCACTCGCAGATCGGTGTTGGTGACCATGGCCTGCTGCACCAGTTGATCCAGGCGCGGATCCTGGTACAACCGCCACCAATCACCGGGCACGGGCGCGGAAACGACGTTCTTGTCGTTCACCGCCAGCTCGCCCTGGAAATCATCACGGTGCACGGCGGCTTCGTCCGGCAGGTGGTAATCCGGCCCGACCACCTGGCAGGCCGACAGCAGCATGCCCAGGCCGATCACCGCCAAACCCGAAGCCTTGCTCATTGCGCGGGCTCCTGTTGCTGATCCTCGATGATCGATACGGTGGCGGTACGCCCGGCGATCATGCGGAAGTCCGCAGGCACCTCATCGAAAGCAATGCGCACCGGAATCCGCTGGGCCAACCGTACCCAGCTGAATGCAGGGTTGACGTTGGGCAGCAGGTTACTGCCGCTGGTGCGGTCGCGGTCTTCGATACCGGCAACGATGCTTTCAACATGCCCACGCAACCGCGCGCGGTCACCCACCACCCGGATATCGACGCTCTGGCCGACGTGAATCCCGTCCAGTTTGGTCTCTTCGAAATAGCCGTCAATGTGGAACGAGTTGCTGTCCACCACCGACAACACCGGCCGCCCGGCAGTTACGAATTCCTGATGGCGTGGCGCGCGGTCGTTGACGTAGCCGTCCACCGGGCTGCGGATGGTCGAGCGATCCAGGTTGAGCTGGGCACTGTCCACCGCCACCTGCGCTTCCATCAAGGCGACTTCGGCGCGGGCGACCCGGGACTGGCTTTCTTCCAGTTGCTCGCCCGGCACCAGGTTGCCCAGGCCACGGTTACGTTTGTGCTCGCGCTGCGCCTGCGCCAGGGTTTCCTGACGATCAGCCACGGCAGCCTTGGCCTGGCGCAACGCCAGTCTGAAGCGGTCCTGGTCGATGCTGAACAGCACCTGGCCACGCTTGACCAATTGGTTGTCGCGCACTTCAACGGTCTGGATCAGGCCGGACACGTCCGGCGCGATCTGCACGATGTCGGCACGGATGTGCCCGTCCCGGGTCCATGGGGCGAACATGTAGTACATCACCATGCGCCAGACGACGACGACGGCGAAGGTCACGATCAGCAGAGTCAGCACCACGCGACCGAGGGTCAAAAAAGGTTTTTTCATGTCATCAGGTATCGACTGAGTGAGTCCACGGCGCCAAGTAGCAAGGCGTAGAGAGCCACGTTGAACAATGCCCGGTGCCAGACCAGACGGTAAAAGTGCAGACGCGTCAGCAGCCCGTGCACCAGCAGGAAAATCACGTAAGTAATGCCCATCAGCACCAGCAGCGTGGGCAGGAAAACACCGCTGATATCCAGATCACCGATCATAAAGGCGCTCCATCGATGCCATGGGGAAGCGGTTCTTCGAGTTCGCCCGTGCCGACAAATTCCACCCCCGGCAACAGTGCCAGGCGCAGCCCGCTCAGGGCGTGGAGCAAGTGCAGGCGCGCCCCTTCGTCACACTCGGTGGTGAGCGCACGGCGGGTACGATCGAGCGTCATCTGCAGGGCCGTCGGTGCCGGCAAGCGTTCGTCCGCCTTGAGGCAGGCCTTGAAGTAGGCGCCAACTTCCGCCACTACCTGGTGCAGCAGCGTCTGCGGAACGCCTGTGACCCGTGGCGTGTAGGCCAGCAAGTCGAGCAGGTTCAACGCCACGCGCACTTCGCGCAGGGCAATGCCGGTGTCCTGGCCGGTCATCGCCAGCCGCGGCAGGTGCTGCATCAGGCGATCGAGCATCTGCACGCCCAGGTGCCGATGTTCGGACAGGGTTGCCGGTTCGGTGAGGCTGACAATGTCGCGCCAGCTGAACCGGGTCAGGCGCTTGGCCGCCAGTTCCGCGCCAAATGGCCGGGCAATCAGGGTCCAGACGAACGCGAAAAGCAGCCCGACCGGGCCGGCCAGATTGGAGTTGGCGAAGCTCAGGAAATCCGCATCATAGGCTCCCTGGATACTGATGAACGACGAGGTGTTAACCAGCGTCAGCAACATGCCCAGGTAGAACTGCGGCTTGACCGTCAGGGTGCCAATGCAAATGAACGGGACCGCGAACGCCAGCACCAGCATCGGAAAGTCATGCAGGTTGGGCAGGACCAGAAACAGGTACAGGCTGGCGAACACCACGGACATCGCCGTCCAGAAGAAAAAACGGTAAATCTGCGGCGCCGGGTCGTCCATCGAGGCAAAGAAGCTGCAAGCCACGGCCGCGAGAATCACTGCAGCGCCGCCGTCAGTCCAGCCGAGCAAGATCCACAGCACCGACGCCACGATGATCGCAGTGACCGTTGATGCCGCCGAATACAACATCAGCCCACGATCCAGGAACGGCGAGAGCCGGCCCAGGCGCCAGTGCCGATACACCGCGCGCCAGCTGTCCTGGCTTTCGCACTCAATGGCATGCTGCAGGCTGCGGCAGTCCTGCCACAGGTCGATCCATTCACCTAGGCGATAGATGGCGTTGGAGAACAACAGTTGCCTGCGATCATCCAGCGCCTCGGCGTTCGGTTGCAGGGCTTCGAGTTGGTTTTTCAGGGCCTGCCAGCGCTGCAGGTCGGCGTCCTTGTGTTCGAGCCATTGGGTGGTGGCCGCCAGCAACGGGGCAAATTTCTCCACCAGCTCGGGTGTACGCCGCTCCAGGGCATACAGCGCATCGTCCAAGGCATCAATCACTGGAAGCAGATGAATCATCCTCCCACGCAGCTCTTTGGTATTGCGCACGGTTTGTGGCCGGGCACCCTCGTGGGGCAACTGGCCGATCATCAGCTCCAGGGTGTTGAAGGTCGCGACCATCGAGGCCCGCAGGGCACTGACTTCATCGGGCTGCACCTGGCGATTGAGAAACCGCAGGCTGTAAGTCGAAGCGTCAGTAAACCATTTGCCCACCGAGTCGTTGAACACCGGCGCCAGCCGTCGCGGCCAGAACATCGCGCCAACCACCGCAGCTACTGCGATACCGAGGAAAATTTCCTCCGTACGCGCTTCGGCCACATCCCACACCGCCAACGGGTTATCCACCACCGGCAAGGCGATCAGCGGCAAGGTGTAGCCAGCGAGCATCAAGGCATAGCTGTTGGCAGTACGCAGGTGCAGGGACAGAAACAGCAGCGTCCCGGTCCATAGCGCGATCACCACCACCAGTACGTAAGGGCTTTGCACGAACATCGGCACGAAGAAAACCGCCGCCATGGCACCGAGAAAAGTCCCGACCGCACGGTATAGCGCCTTGGAACTGGTGGGGCCGACAAAAGGGCTGGAGACGATATACACCGTGGCCATCGCCCAATATGGACGGGGCATTTGCATGAGCATGGCGATGTAGAGCGCGATCATGGAGGCGGCAAACGTGCGAACCCCGTAGAACCAGTCCCGCGCAGGGGGCATGCCGGTAAAAAATCCGCTCACGAGCCAATCACCGATGGCGCGTTCGCCGCTTCGAACGCCCGAAGCACCCGCAACGTGGCTTCCAGGTCACTCTGGTCGATGCCTTCGAGCACTTCATGACGCAAGCGGACCAACTCGGCTTCAACCGCCTGCACCAGCTCCCGCCCGGTTTCAGTCAGGCTCAGGCACTTGGCCCGGCGATCATGGGCATCTTCGGTACGCCGTACATAGCCGGAATGACAAAGCTGATCGAGCAAGCGCACCAGCGAAGGGCTTTCCATCCCCGCCGCCTGCGCCACCGTCACCTGACGCACACCCTCACCCAAACGCCCGATCATCAAGAGCGGGACGGCGCAGGCTTCGGAAATTCCATAATTGACCAGCGTGGTCTGGCAGATTTTGCGCCAGTGCCTGGCGGCTACCACCATGGCACTGCTGATGTTCATTTGGAGGGCGTCGAGGTTCTTCGGCACGAGACTATGCACACACTGTTAGTTTGCTAACTATCAATATCGCATTTGCGGGGAATGCCGGTCAAGTTTTGAAACAATTTGGCTGCGTTCAGCGTTTTCGAGCTCGCTCGTAGACTTCGCTGCGCTCGCGCTTACCTACCGCCACAACTGAGACGACTACACGCTCATCCACTACGTGATAAACCAGACGATATCCCGATGCCTTCAGTTTTATCTTGTAGCAGTCAGACATTCCATGCAGTAGGTCCGAAGGTATTCGAGGCACCTCTAATCTTTCTGCCAGCTTTTTCTTGAATTGCTCGCGCAATGTGTGTCCCAGCTTGTCCCACTCCTTGCGGGCAGATGGCAGAAACTCGAGCTTATAAGTCATCCAGCGTTACCGGCACCGGTGTCTCATGAAGACGCGAGCGAACGATTTCTGCCAACTCGAGATCGTCGAGGCGTTCAACCATGCGTTCGAAAACATCCGCGGGAACCATGTAACCCATGACGCGATTATGATTCAGCACTGCGACAGGACCACCCAATGAGCCGTTCAGAACGGCTGAAGGATTTTTCTTCAACTCTGAAACACTGACAGCCATATCGGCTAGAACATTTTGCATAATTAAGACCTCTTTTAGGTCTTAATTCTGGTCTTTTTTCTGACGGCCAGCAACCCTGG
Organism: Pseudomonas sp. ES3-33; assembly: GCF_000952175.1. NCBI lineage: Bacteria > Pseudomonadati > Pseudomonadota > Gammaproteobacteria > Pseudomonadales > Pseudomonadaceae > Pseudomonas > Pseudomonas sp. ES3-33. The sequence continues at coordinate 34,582 of NZ_JZRI01000064.1, forward strand.
AGTAACTTTTCTCTGCCTGTTAAACGCCCCTTCCCTTTCTCAACAGCACATTCAACTGGTCAACCACCTCCGCCCAGTCCGCATCATCCAGAATTTCGTCCCGCAGGAACGTTGCCTGGCTCTGGGTCCAAAAGAATGCGTCCGCCAGGTGCAGCTCCGGCTTGAGCGGCGAGTGGGTGGCGATGAACTGGTCGATGCTGACCGGATCGTCGGCCAGCCCCAGCTGCTTGAACAGAGAGGGCAAGCTATGTGTTGGGGATTCCATGTCAGGCTTCCTATGGTGATCAAGAAGTAATCGCGAGCAGACTCGTCCCCACAGTTGAGCGCATTTTCCCTGCGGGGGCGAGCCTGCTCGCGAATAGAGGTCGCTGACGCCGCAGAATTCAATCACTCACCTCGACCACCTGCGCGTGCGGCACCATTTTCAAGTACTGCGGCACACTCATGTGTAGCAGGTTGTTGTGATTACCCGCCTCCAGGTAGATGTCTTTTTGCCGCGTCAGCAACGGGTCGATGACCATGTCCAGGCCGTAGGACTCACCCAGCGCCGGCACCGCTCCGCGTTCGCAGTCATTGAACAGGTGCGCCAGGTTGCTTTCACGAGTGATCTGCCACTCGCCGCTGCCGCGGACCTTGCTCAAGTCCAGGTGGCGACTGGCCGGCAGGACGGCCATCAGGTAACGCCCATGGTGATCATCCAGGATCACCGACTTGGCCACTCGTTCGGCCGGAATACCGGCGACACGCGCGGTTTCCAGGCTGCTGGCCGAGTGAGGGTGACTGACGATGTCAAATTCGCAGTTGGCCTTGTCCAGGCTGTTCTGCACGGTTCTTGCCATACGCATGATGCACCTCGGTGTCCGCAGGGTTCACCTGCGGACGATGGATAAACCTGTTGGCTCCATTACAAAAGTCTAGGCCCGCCAAGGCGATCGCGGGGGGAAATCCGCCCATCGGGGCGGTGTGTCGATTGATCAAGATCCATACAGTCGAGCCCTCTACTAGACTGCGAAAGCGGTGCCTCAGTCAGCATGGGTACTGAATGTGACGGCCTCTTCGCGGGCAAGCCCGCTCCCACAGGGATTTGTGGTGTCGATTCGAGTTGAGTCGTTCGAGCTCCCACAGTTTCTGCAATTTGCCTTACCAATCGTAAGTCAGGCTCGACACCACGGTCCGGCCATCGCCGTAGCAACAATCCCACTGGCTGCGGCAACTGGCAAAACGACATTGATCAACGGCTAACTGTGGCTGCCTCAAGCGGATACACCGACTCCCATCCACCGCCCAGCGCCTTATACAAGCCCACCATCGCCAACGACACCCCGGTCGAGCTTTCCACCCACTGTTCCTGGGTCGCCAGCAGTTCGCCTTGTACGGTGAGTACGTTGACGAAATCGACTACCCCTTCGACGTATTGCCGTTGCGCGGTGGTCAGTGCGATCTGGTTCTGGCGCACGGCTTCGGCCAGGCTGTCCCGGCGCCGTTGGCTGGCGTTGTAGGCGCTCAGTTGATCATCGATTTCGTGCCACGCGCGCAAGACGGTTTGCTGATAGGCGATAGCCGCTTCCTGTTGCTGGGCTTCGCGCAGGTTGAGCACGCCGCGCAGGCGACCGCCGTCGAACAGTGGCACGCTGAACTGCGGACCGATGCCGAATGCGCGAGAACCCCAGCTACCGAAATCACTCAACTGCATCGCTTGGGAGCCGACGTTGCCTGACAAGGTAATCCGTGGATAAAAATCGCCTTTGGCCACGCCAATACTCGCGGTGGCGGCGTGCAGGCGTGCTTCGGCCTGACGGATATCCGGTCGTCGCTCGGCCAGTTGCGAAGGCAAGCCAATGGCGATCTGGCTTGGGCTTTGCGGTACCGGTGCATCGGCGGCCAACTCGGCGGACAGCGCATGGGGCGGTTCCCCCATCAACAGGCTCAATGCGTTGATCAACTGCGACTGGCGTTGCTCAAGCGCCGGCAGGCGCGACTCGATGGCGGACACTTGCGCAGCGGCTTCGGCGACATCCAGGTCCGTGGCGACGCCGTCGGCCAGGCGCAGCTGTGACAGCTTGAGGCTGTGCCGGGCGACGTCGAGGTTTTGTTCGGTGACTGCTCGTGTGCCTTGTACTCCGCGCAGCTGGATGTAGTCCCGGGCAGTCTCGGCGAGCACCGACAGCAGTACCCCGCGACGATCATTTTCGGCGACTTCGAGGGTGGCATCGGCAGCCTCGGTCTCGCGCCGCACCCGGCCCCAGAAATCCAGCTCCCAGGACGCCGAGAAGCCGGCATCCCACAAATTGAAGGCCGAATCACCGTTGTTGCCCGAAGGGTCGTTCAACCCTTCGCCGCTGTTGCGTTTACGCCCATAGCTGCCGGTGGCGGCGGTGTTGGGGTAACGGTCGGCGGTGATCACCTGGCGTGCTGCGCTGCTTTGCTGCAGGCGACTGCTGGCGAGTTTGAGGTCCAGGTTGTCGGTCAGGGCGCGCTGGGTGAGCGCTGACAGCTTGGGATCGTTGAACACTTCCCACCAGCGCTCGTCCATGTTTTCGGTGACCGCCTGACTCGCGGCGGCCTTGGTGGGCTGCGACCAGTCGGCCATTTGCTGTACCTGGGGTTTCTGGAAGTCGGGGCCGACCGTGCAGGCTGAGAGGCTTATTACCAGTAAGGCACAGAGGGTGAGTTTTGGCTTGCGGCCTCTTCGCGGGCAAGCCCGCTCCCACAGGTGATCAGAGTCCAGGCAAAACGTGGGGGAATGAATCAGGCCCCTTGTGGGAGCGGGCATGTTCGCGAAGGCGCCGGCCCAATCAACCAAACCTTTCATCGTTGCGCCACCTCATGCTTATCGGTCGCGGCAGTGTCGATACTCGCCTCCACCGACATCCCTACTCGCAGCCGCTCGGCCGACGGCTGCCCTGGATCAAGCACAATCTTCACCGGAATCCGCTGTACCACCTTGGTGAAGTTACCCGTCGCGTTATCCGGCTTGATCGACGCAAACGTCACCCCGGTGGCCGGTGCAATACTTTCGACACGCCCCGTCAGCGCCTCGCCGTCCAGGCTGTCCACCCGCACCTGGACCTGCTGCCCGGGCCGCACGTCGGCCAATTGGGTCTCCTGAAAGTTGGCCACCACATAAGCCTGCGCCAGCGGCACCACTGCGAGGATTTTGCTGCCGGGCGTGACGTACGCGCCGACTCGCACTGCGCGCTCGCCAACCATGCCGTCCTGGGGCGCAACGATGCGTGTGTACGACAACTCAAAACTGGCAATTTCCAACGCAGCCTGTGCACGCTTGAGGCCACCTTCAGCCGCATCCCGCTGGGCGATGAGGATGTCCACCTGCTTGCGCTCTGCGGCCAATACAGCCGTGACATTGGCCAGCTTCGCCGACGCCTGGTCGATGCGAGTGCGGGCTTGCTGTGCGTTCTGTACCGTGCCGGCACCGACGCCAGCGAGGTGGTTGTAGCGGTTCAGTTCATGTTCGGCGAAGTCCCGTTCTGCCTTGGCCGATACCACGCTCGCTTGCGCCTGAGCGATCACGGAGGCCTGGCGCTCCAGCGTTGCCCGCACATTCTGCAATTGAGCCCTGGCGACCAGCGTTTCCGCATCGGCGGCCTGGGCAGCTGCGCGCAGGTCCCGGTCATCGATCAGCGCCAGCAACTGCCCGGCCTTCACCTGCTGGTTGTCTTCCACCAGCACTTCCTTGATGAACCCGGCAACACGCGGGACCACCAGGGTGAAGTCCGCAGAAACGAAAGCATCATTGGTGGTCTGGTGTGTACGTTTGCCGAACAAACCGGGTGCCAGCAGGTAAATCAATACGCCGAGCGTAACCACCGCCGCGATGCCGACGGCCGCTTTTTTCCTGGAGAGAGTCGTCATAAAAACCTTCTGTTTCGTGGAGCGTTCAAGTCGGGGCCCGGGGCGGATAGATCCGCGTTGGCATCCAGAAAATCAGCAGGATCAGCGCCAATGCGACGCCGGCCATGCACAGATAGAGATCCGATGCGGTGAGCACGACGACCTGCTGGTGCAAACGGTGAGCGAGGCCGGCGCTGTCACTGTCCGCCAGGGGCGAATTGCCGAGACGGTCGACTAGCATGGTCGAGTGAAAATGTTGTCTTGCGGTGGTCAGCGCCTCGATCACGCCGGTGGCGATCACCGCCGACAGGCCCTTGACCGTGTTGAACCAGGCGGAGGCGAACGGCCCTTCCATCGGGCTGATACTGCCGGTGGACAGCATCAGCAACGGCAGCACCGACATGGGCTGGCCGAAAATCTGCAGCAGTTGCAGCGGGTAGAAATCGTCGCGAATCCACACCGACGTCAGTTGCGAGCCCCCGAGGCACGACAGCACCAACATGCCGAGGCCAATCCCCAGTACCCATCGGCAATCGACCCAGCGCAGGTTGCACAAGGCCGCCACCAGGGGCAGCGCGATCAACTGTGGCAGTGCTGCCAACAAGGTGATCGGCGCGGTTTGTATCGGGCGATAACCCTGGACCTGCGCCAGGTAGCTGGACGGAATAATGATCACCGCCAGCAGGATCACCAGCACCCCGGCCAGGGTCAGCAACGCGAAGGCCAGGTTACGGATACCAAGCATCTGCATCTTGAAAAACGGCATCGGTTGCGACCATTCGTTGATCAGGAACAGCACCAGCAGCAGCAACCCGCCGCCGAGCAACGTGCAGATAAGGCTCGACTCGAACCAGTCCAGGCGATTGCCCTGCAGGATGCCGATCACCAGCATGCAGATCGCCGGGAATCCCAACAGCAAACCGCGCCAGTTGAACTGTTTGCAGCGCTCAAGGCGCAGCGGATCCTGGGGCAAACCGTAAGCCACCGCCGCCATGGCGATCAGGCACGGCACGACGATTTGCCAGAAGGTCCACTGCCAGCCGACATACTCTGTCCACAGCCCGGCCAGCGGAGTGCCCAGGCCGGGACCAAAAGTGGCGGTCAATGCATACCCTGCCAGCCCGTAGAGCTTCACGTCGGCCGGCAGGAAGCGCAGCGCGACCGTCATCAGCATCGGCGGCAACGCTCCCCCCGCCAGGCCTTGCAAAGTGCGCATCAGCAGCAGGCTTTCGTAGTTCGGCGCGAACGGACACAGCACACCCAGCACGGTGAACACGCCGATGGCCCAGAGCGTGAACCGGCGCAGGGAGAAGGTCACCGAACACCACGGAGCGAAGGCCATGGCCGCCACCGAAGTGGCGGTGTAGCTGGCGACCAGCCAGGTACCTTCGTCGTAACCAATGGCCAGCGCACCGCGGATGTCGGCGAGGGCCACCTTGGTGACCATCTCGTTCAGGCCGGACACCAGCACGGCGATGAGCACGCCGACCAGGCCAATGATGATTCGCGGGCCGAATACCGGGGGCGAAGCAGCGGTCGTGGCGACAGGTGCCGGGACCGTGAGGGAAGTCATGTACTGCAGGCTCCGGGATTTGAATACCCGGTTATTTTATGGAGGGTGGCAGCTGACGAAAATCAACTTATTGGCAGGTTATAAGTGCGTGGGGCGCAATCGTCATAAAAGATCAAAAGATCGCAGCCTTCGGCAGCTCCTGCAGGCATACCTGAAGGCGGCTGCGATCTTCTGATCTTTTAAGGCTGCGCCGCCAACCAGGTCTCATCGCAACACGCTTTCAACGTCTCGCGCAGCCAGCGATGCGCTGGATCCTTATCGAACCGAGGATGCCAGGCCTGCGTCAGCATGATGGTCGGCAGCGGTATCGGCAGGGTAAACGAGCGCAGCTTCAGGCCCAGGCGCCGGATGCTCAGCAGCGCCTCCTTGGGCACCGGCAGGATCAAATCGGAATCCGGCAACGCAAACATCGCCGCATGAAAACTCGGCGCAATCACCGCTACCCGCCGCTCCAACCCCAAGGCATTGAGCGCCGTATCAATCGGCCCCCGGGCAATACCACGGCGCGACATGCTGATATGGGAAAACCCCGCATATCGCTCGGCAGTGATCTCTTCATCGAACAACGGGTGATCCTCACGAACCAGGCCAACGAAGTGCGTAGCAAACAGATTTTGTACTTTAACCTCAGGCATCAGCGGGCGATTGTTGCTCACGCTCAGATCGATCCGCCCCTCGCGCAAGGCCTCGTCATCCCCATCCCCCTCGGGAACAAAGCGCAGCTCACAATGCGGGGCCTGGCGCTCCATGGTGTCGAACAGCTTGCCGCCGTAAACGCCCACAAAGAAGTCATTGGCGCGAATGCTGAAACGTCGGCGCAAACTGCTCAGATCCACGTCATCCGCCGAGCGAAACAGCAACGAGGCCTGCTCCACCACATCCCGCACCTGCTCACGCAACTCCAGCGCCTTGGGCGTCGGCACGAGGCCACGCCCAGCCCGCACCAGGATCGGATCGCCAATGGCTTCACGAATACGCGTCAGCGTCCGACTCATCGCTGCCGGGCTGAGATTCATCCGCCGCGCAGCGCCCACCACGCTCCCCTCGTCGAGCAAGGCGTCGAGGGCGACTAAAAGATTCATGTCCGGAAGTTGCATACTGAGCACTCGTAAACGATCAGGATTGACTCAACCGCAATCCTAACAGCGAAGCCGTACCCTGTAGGAGCAAAGCTTGCTCGCGATGAACGATGAAGCGTTGATCAGTTAGACAGCGTTGCGGCAATCGCGAGCAAGCTTTGCTCCCACAGGTTAAGAGAGGTGAAGGCTTACCGCTGCATCCCCCACCGCTTCACTGTCACTCTTTCCAACGTATCAAACACCAGGTTCTCCACGAGCAGCCCAATCAGAATCACCACCGCCAACCCGGCAAACACCTTATCGGTGTACAGCTCATTGCGATTCTGAAAAATGTACCAGCCCAACCCACCCTTGCCGCTGGTAGCTCCGAACACCAGTTCAGCGGCAATCAGCGTACGCCAGGCGAAGGCCCAGCCTATTTTCAAACCCGCGAGGATTGAGGGCAGCGCGGCGGGGATGAGGATGAACAGGACAAATCTCATCCCCTTGAGCCCGTAATTACGCCCGGCCATGCGCAGGGTTTCCGAGACCCCGAGAAAGCCGGCGTAGGTGTTCAGCGCCAATGCCCACAACACCGAATGCACCAGCACGAAAATCAGGCTGTTCTGCCCCAGCCCGAACCACAGCAGTGCCAATGGCAGCAGTGCAATGGCCGGTAGCGGGTTGAACATCGAGGTCAGGGTGCTGAGCAGATCGCGGCCGAACTGGGTCGATACCGCCAAGGTGGTCAAGCCAAATGCCAGGACGATGCCGATCAGGTAGCCCTTGAGCAGCACTACCAGAGAGATCCACACCTTGCCCAGCAATTCGCCACTGAGCAGCCCTCCATACAGGGCGTTGGCGGTTTGCATGAAGCTGGGCAGCAGCAGGTCGTTGTTCTGGATTCGCGCAATCACTTCCCACAGCACCGCGAGCATTATCAGGATCAGACTTTTGCGCAGCCAGCCTTGCTGCCAAAGGCGCTGGCGCAACGGCAACTCACGCTCCACCGGAACACTCAACAGTGGCTGCAGGTCAGTTTCAAACTCTTTACGCGGGGATGATAAAAGGCTCATCGGGCACTCCTCTCAATGGCTCAATAAGCGATGCGGATGTCGGAAAAATCCAGCTCACGCTCGGTTTCCGGCGACTGGCCTTCATCGAACAGCAACCGGTGAATCCGTCGCGCCGACGCTTGAAATTGCGATCCGCCGAGGCTGTGCAAATCGTATTGATGGCTGTGGACTTCCGCCCGTACTCGTCCCGGATGCGGCGATAGCAGGAGGATGCGATTGCCCACCACCAGTGCTTCTTCGATGGAGTGGGTGACGAACAGCAAGGTGAAGCGCACCTCTTCCCATAGCAGCAGCAGTTCTTCCTGCATCTTGCGTCGGGTGAGGGCGTCGAGGGCGGCGAAGGGTTCGTCCATGAGCAGGATTTTGGGCTGCATGGCCAAGGCGCGAGCGATGGCGACACGCGCCTTCATGCCACCGGACAAGGTATGCGGATAGGCATCGGCGAACGCCCCCAGACCGACCTTGTCGAGGTAGTGCAGCGCGCGCTGCTCAGCTTCTTTGCGCTTGAGGGTTTTAGAGGCCAGCAGCGGAAACATGACGTTCTGCTTTACGGTTTTCCAGGGCGGGAGCTGGTCGAATTCCTGAAACACCACGATGCGGTCCGGGCCTGGCGCATGGACCATCTGCCCCTGCAGGCGGATCTCGCCTTCGCAGGGCTCAATGAACCCGGCGACAGCCTTGAGCAGCGTGGATTTACCGCAACCTGAAGGGCCAAGAAGCACGAAGCGGTCGGCCGGATCGATCTCGAAACTGACCTGGTGGGTCGCTCGAACCACGCGCTGGGGCGTGCGGTACTCGAGGCTGACTTTATCGACCGACAGCAACGCCTGGGTTGCTGCGCTCGGTTTGCTGACCGTGTGGCCTTGCAAGGGGGCGTTCATTTTGATCAGCTCCCCTGCAGCGGTTTGGCATCCTGGAAGAAGTAATCTTTCCAGGAATCCGGTTTGTTTTTAATCGCGCCGACGCGGTACAGGAACTCGGCCAGCGGATAAGTATTTTTCGGCGTGACGCTGAATTCGTACTGCGGGTTATCGATGATTTTCAGCAGCGCGGCACGGTCGATTTTCGCCTTGGTCACACGGATGTAGGTATCAGCCGCAGCGCCTTTGTCGTTCTGGGCGAACTGCGCCGCTTCGGTCAACGCATCGACAAAGGCCTTGTAGGTCTTGGGGTTCTCGTCGCGGAATTTCTCGGTGGCAAACAGCACCGTCGGCGAGTTTGGACCGAGCAGGTCGTAGGTGTTGAGCACCACGTGCACGTTGGGATTTTCCAGGGCCTGATCCTGGAACGGCGGATTGGAGAAATGCCCGCTCAGCTCGGTACCACCGGCGATCAGCGCAGCCGTGGCGTCCGGATGGGGCAGCGCGATGGTGTACTTGTCGAGACGATTGAATTCCTTGTCACCCCACTGCCTGGCGGCGGCGTATTGCAGGAAGCGCGACTGCACGGACACCCCGACCGCCGGCACCGCGATGCGGTCCTTTTCAGTAAAATCGGCGATGGTCTTGACCCTGGGATTGTTGCTCACCAGGTAGTACGGAAAGTTGCCCAGGGACGCGACGGCCTTGACGTTCTGCTTGCCGTGGGTGCGGTCCCAGATGGTCAGCAACGGTCCTACGCCGGCGCCGGCGATGTCTATGGAGCCCGAGAGCAAGGCGTCGTTGACTGCCGCGCCTCCGGACAACTGGGTCCAGTCGACCTTGATATCGATGCCCTGCTGTTTGCCGTGTTTCTCGATGAGATTCTGATCGCGCACGACGTTGAGGAGCAGGTAAACGATGCCGAATTGTTCAGCAATACGGATTTCACCCTCGGCGTGGGCTGCGGCGGGTGCGACCAGGCTGCCGGCGATCAGGCTCAAACCCAGGCCTATAGCGGCCGCCAGGGGTGCAAATGGAAGACGTCTGGACATGGTGTTTCTCCGGCAAATCAGAAAGGCGCATCGCCCTGGATGGTGGTGCGATACAGCTTGCGGCGCAGATGACTTGGGCATCCAGCGGCGAGGTGGATCAGCGAGCGGTTGTCCCAGAACACCAGGTCATGGGGCTGCCATTGATGGCGATAGATGTTTTGCTCGAGCACACAGTGGGCGTACAGCTCGGCCAACAGTGGCCGGCTCTCGTCTTCGGGTAGGCCGACGATGCGCGTGGTGAAGCCTTCACTGACGAACAACGCCTGGCGCCCGTTTTCCGGGTGGGTACGAACGATGGGGTGTACGACTTCGACGACTTGGGCGAGTTGCTCCGGTGTCAGGGTGGGACGCCAGTTGCCTTCGAACTTGGTCTCGCTGTAGCGCGCCGTGTACGAATGCGCAGCCGAGCGGCCTTCGACGGCTTTGCGTAGCGCGTCCGGCAGGTTGTCCCAGGCTTTGTGCATGTCGGCGAACAGCGTATCGCCGCCTTCGGACGGCAGCTCCTGGGCATGCAGCATTGAGCCCAGGCTTGGAAGTTCTTTATAGGAAAGGTCGGAGTGCCAGAACTTGCCAGCGTCACCGAGGCCGATGGATTGGCCGTTTTCGATGATGTTGGAAACGATGAGGATTTCCGGGTGGCCGGTGAGCAGAAACTGCTTGAGGACATGGATTTGCAGCACGCCAAACCGGCGGCTGAAATCAATCTGTTGTTCGGGGGTGATGCGCTGGTCGCGGAATACCATCACGTGATGGTCAAGGTGCGCTCGGTGAATGCGGGCGAAATCCTGATCATTGATCGGGCGGGACAGGTCAAGGCCGATGATTTCGGCACCGACAGCGCCAGTGAACGGGCGAATGTCGAAGGTTTGTGGCGCGATGCTGCTGGAGGCGGATACGGCGGACATAAAAATCACTCCCACGCACGGCACGCTCAAAGGCGCGCGCGTCGATCAAGAAACTCACGGAGGTCCCGTGTTGGTTCGTGTCGTGCGGCGCGCCGATTGGTCGGCAGGTACGCAGGGAAGTGACTTTATAGATATAAGAATTATAATTTAAATACCGTTATTGAATAACGATATGGCTTTTGTTTCGTGAGGCTTGGGGCCTCATGTAGGAGCTCGCTCGCGATGGTCGTCAACGATAACGCTGGCTTCCTGACACCCCGAGGCGCTCTCGGGGTTTTCGCGAGCAAGCTCGCTCCTACAGGGATGGGTGCATCGCGGATGAAATCTACCGCTCGTGCAAGGCCTCAGCCCGAGCGCGAATGATCGGCTTGAGCAGATAGCTCAGCACCGTTTTCTTGCCCGTGATGATATCCACCGAAGCCACCATCCCGGGGATAATCAGCAGCGGCTTCTCATCTGTGCCCAGGTGGCTCTTATCGGTGCGCAGCTTGATGATGTAGTAAGTGGTTTTCTTGTCTTCATCGGTGATGGTGTCCGCACCAATCTGCTCAAGCTTGGCTTTCAGACCACCATAGATGGTGTAGTCGTAGGCGGTGAATTTTACCGTCGCTTCCTGCCCCGGATGCAGGAACGCGATGTCCTGCGGGCGAATCTTGGCTTCCACCAGCAAGGTGTCGTCCAGCGGCACGATCTCGATAAGATCACTGCCCGGCTGGATCACCCCACCAATGGTGTTCACCAGCAGCTTGTTGACGATGCCGCGCACGGGCGATGTCACCAGGGTCCGGCTGACACGGTCTTCCAGCGCCTTGCCGGTAGCCTGGGCCTTGTTCAGGTCAGTGCGGGCTTCGTTGAGCTGGGTCAGCGCTTCACTGCGGAATTTGCCCCGGGTCTCGTCAATCTTGCGCGCCACTTCCTTGATGGCAGACTCGGCCCGCGGAATAGCCAGCGTCATCGCATCCAATTGGCCACGGGTTTCAACCTCGGCGCGCTTGAGTCGCAGCACCTCTACCGGCGACACCGCACCCTGGGCCACGAGCGGCTCGGACATGTTGATTTCCTGACGCTGCAAGGCCAGTCCATTACGGTACTGGGACTGCTTGGAGGTGAACTCGCGCAGCTCCTGCTGGCGCTGGATCAACTGCTCTTGCAGGCCGCCGATCTCATCGTGCAGCTGCTGGCGACGACTGATGTACAGCGACTCCTCACTGGCGGCCTGACCCGGAACGGCCTTCAGCACGTCGGCTGGAAACTTCAGTGGACGGTCATCGACTTCGGCACTCAGGCGCTCTACACGCAGCAGCATCGCCAGGCGATCAGCTTCGGTTTCGCCAACGTTGGAGGCGAAACGCGTGTCGTCCAGGCGGATCAAAGGGGCACCGGCCTCGACGATCTGCCCTTCCGAGACAAACAGCTCGGCAACGATACCGCCCTCAAGGTTCTGGATTTTCTGGATCTTCGACGAAGGAATCGCCTTGCCGTCGCCCTTGGTGACCTCATCGATCACGGCAAAATTGGCCCAGATCAGGAGGAACAGGAAAAAGCCGATGATGCCCCAAATGGTCAGGCGCACCACGCGCGGAGCATCTTCGATGAGGGCCTTGTTAACCTCCGGAAGCGGCTGGCCATGCAGTGAATCGGTGCCTTTGAAATAGCGGCGGATGGAACCTTTGATCCCGGACTTAAGCAACACTGATTTGCCCCTTTTTCAACGCTTCCATCACCACGGCTTTCGGCCCATCGGCGAGTATCTGCCCACGGTCGATGACGATCAGGCGATCGACCAGCGACAACAGCGAGGCACGGTGCGTCACCAGCACCACGGTCTTGTTTTCAATCACCGCTGCGAGGCGTTGCTTGAGGCGTTCTTCACCGGTGTTGTCCATGGCGCTGGTCGGCTCATCGAGCAACAGTATCGGCGGATTGAGCAGCAGCGCTCGGGCCAGGGCCACGTTCTGCCGCTGACCGCCAGACAGGTTTTGCCCCCGCTCACCCACCTGCAACTCATACCCCTGCGGGTGCAGGCGGGCGAACTCGTGCACGCCTGCCAGCTCGGCGGCTTGCAGGACCATTTCGTCTTCCACGTAACGTGCGCCGGAGACCAGGTTGTCGCGCAGTGTGCCGGACAGCAGCTGGATATCCTGGGCCACGTAGCCAATGCTGTGGCGTAACTCGCTGACGTCGATCTGGCGAATGTCGACACCGTCCACCAGCAACGCACCGTCATCCGGTTGATACAGGCCCACTATCAGCTTGGCCAGCGAGCTCTTGCCCGAGCCGCTGCGACCGATAATGCCGATTTTCTCGCCCGGCTTGATGACGAGGTTGATATTTTTCAGCGCCGGGTTCTGTTGTTGCGGGTAGGTGAAGTTCAACTGACGGCATTCGATGCCACCCTGCAGTACCTTGCGGCTCAGCGGACGCTCTTCGAAATTGCGCTCCTGGGGCAATTCCATCATCTGGTCGACCGAGGTCATGGTGACCCGCGCCTGTTGATAGCGGGTCAGCAGGCCGGACAGCGACGCCAGCGGGCTGAGCGCGCGACCACTGAGCATGTAGCAGGCGATGAGGCCGCCCATGCTCAAATTGCCAGCGATGATCTGGTACACGCCGAACACAATCATGATCACCCCGGCCAGTTGCTGGATCAGCAGGGTGATATTCATGGCCAGGCCGGAGAGCATTTTCACCCGCAGCTCAAGGCGGCTGAGGGTGCCGATGGTTTGTTCCCACTGGTACTGGCGTTCGCTTTCGGCGTTGTTGACCTTCACTGCATCCAGGCCGGCCAGGGTTTCGATCAGGCTCGACTGGCGCTCTGCGCCGAGCGCCATGGTGCGCTCCATGGTCGCGACCAGTGGCTTCTGCAGCGCATAACCGATCAGCAAGGCAATCGGGAAGGCCAGCACCGGAATCCACACCAGGTGCCCGCCGAGGATCGCGATAACCATGAAGATCAGCAGCGTGAACGGCAGGTCGATCAGGCTGGTGAGGGTCAGGGACGCGAGGAAGTCGCGCAGGCTCTGAAACTCGTGGATGTTTTGCGCGAAGCTGCCGACCCGGGCTGGCCGAAACTTCATCGACATACCCACAATTCGCTCGAACAGCGTTGCCGAGATGATCAGGTCGGTTTTCTTGCCGGCAAGATCCAGGCACAGGCTGCGCAGGCTCTTGAGAATCAGGTCGAACATGTAGGCGCCGCAGATACCGATGGCCAGCACCCAGAGGGTGGACTCGGCCTGGTTCGGCACTACGCGGTCGTACACGTTCATGACGAACAAGGGCGCCGCCATGGCGATGATGTTGATCAGGAAACTGGCGGCGATCGCATCGGCATACAACCAGCGGGAACGCTTGAGGGTGTCGCGAAACCACGACCGCGCGCGGGGAATGAGCGTGCCGTGATTGACGTCGAATTTATGTTGGGGTTGAGCGAAGAACACTTTGCCGATGTAGTCGTCGGCCAGCAGTTCTCGAGCAACGAGACTCTCACCGCCGTCGCTTTCGCTCAACAGCAGGCGAGCCTGGTCTTCGCCATGCCAGCCGAGAAGTACGGCGCTTCGACCGTCCTTGAGCAGCAGCAGCGCGGGCATTGCGATCTCTGGTATCTGCTCCAGCTTGCGCACCAGCACTCGCCCTTGCAGGCCAGCACGGGCCGCAGCGCGCGGCAGCAACTCAACACTCAGCCGCTGCTTGGGCAATGGCAGGCCAGTGGTCAACATCGCGGCGCTGGCGGGTTTCTGATGCAACGTGCAAAGGGCTAGCAGACCGTCCAGTAACGGATCGTCATGCAACGCGCGTGGATCATGGATGAGATGAACTCGACTGACTTCTGATTCCACGCTCGGCACTCTTGGCTAACAATTGAACGATTAAGGTTCTGCTCAATCCGTACCGGGCAGTTGGACCTTGGCTTTACGCTGTTTTGCACAACGGATGCCAACGGTGCGACCACTCCCTGGCTCTTGAGCAACTTGCCCATGGTCGCCTTGATTCGGTACTGAGTAAATAACTGAATGTTTCTGATCCACGCAGAGCACGGATTGTTGACGCGTTGCTGAGAAGCACGCCGCAAATCCGGCAATAGCAACTTGCGACACCCCTGAACTTCATGAGGTGCGATTTAATTCCTGCGAATACCCCCGAGACCCAGTCCCAGGAAAAATGATGCAAAACGAGCAATCAGGAGAAATTGTCGGACCGGTTCGTTGGTCAATGGCTAGTCTGGATAATTGATAATTCGTTGTCCTGAATCACTGCAAAACGTGCACTTATGGGGGATTCTGAGCAGACCGTATACCGTTTGTCGGAAAGTCCAAAATGGGTACTGGATCACACGGTTTGGCACCGCTCGACACCCGAATATCAATGTGACATTACCGGGGCGATTGTTTAGGATGGCAACCATAAGGTCAATAGTTTGGCATATGGTTTATAGCCGAAAATTATTGACAGAATATTGACGCAAGAAAGCGTCAAAGTTGTAACTATTATTGCAGGAAAGAGCGTCCAGACTGATTAGGCAACAGTGCCGTCAGGTCCATGGAAGTCTACTGAACGTGACACCCGGAGAGTCTTCAATGAGCAGTGTTGTTGCCATCGTCAAAAGCATTGTTGGTCAAGTTTTCGTGGTGTCCCCAGAGGGCATCCGGCGCGTGCTTGTTGAAGGCGACCGCCTGTTCGTCGGTGATCAGGTCGACACCGGCCTGGCCGGCTCCGTCACCCTCGAGCTGGCCGACGGCCGCACACTGGACCTGGGTCGCGAGACGCAATGGAGCGGCAGCGCTCCGGACTCCATCACCGACCTGGCCGAGGCCACCGCGCAAGCCGCGCCATCGGTTGAAGAACTGCAACAAGCCATCGTAGCCGGCGCCGACCCGACCAAAGATCTGGAAGCCACTGCGGCAGGCCCTACGGCTACCGGCACGGGCGGCGCGGCAGGAGGTGGTCATAGCTTCGTGATGCTTGATGCAACCGCCGGCCGGGTTGACCCGACCGTTGGTTTTCCCACCGACGGCCTTGATTTCGCTGCCACAATCAGCACGCTCGATACCGGCATCCAGGACACCACAACCACCAACGCTCAGAGCGTACTGACTGCTGATACTGGCACACAGGCCGAAGACAGCGTCGCGACCGGCAACGTACTGAACAACGATAGCGATTCCGACACGCCCCTCAGTGTCGCCAGCTTCACCGTCGCCGGCATGACGGGCAGTTACACCGCAGGCCAGACGGCGTCCATCATCGGCGTCGGTACGTTGACCATCGGTACTAGCGGCAACTACACCTTTACTCCGGACGCAAATTACAACGGCGCCGTACCGCAAGTCACTTACACCACCAATACCGGATTGACCAGCACACTGGATATCAGCGTCACCCCGGTCGATGACAGCTTCACCGACCTCGGCGAATTCGTGACCACCACCGAAGATGCCCCCGTCTCCGGCAGCGTGCTGACAGGGACTTCCAGCGTCGACGGCCCGGTCAGCGTGCTTAACTTCACCATCGGCGAAACCACCTACGCCGCTGGTAGCACCGCGACTATCGCCAATGTCGGCACCCTGGTCATTGCGGCCAATGGCGCCTACACCTTTACTCCGGCCGCCAACTACAACGGCACAGTGCCAACAGTCAGCTACACCGTTACCGACGGCTCCGGCTCTGACGTCACTTCGACCCTGAACATCAGCGTCACTCCGGTTGATGACAACTTCACCGATGCCAGCGAAACGGTCTCCACCCTTGAAGACACTGCCGTTACCGGCAGCGTGCTGACTGGTACCTCGAGCGTCGACGGCGACGTGACCGTGGTCAACTTCACCATCGGTGCGAACACCTACACCGCCGGCAGTACGGCGACTATCGCCAATGTCGGCACTCTGGTCATTGCGGCCAATGGCGCCTACACCTTTACTCCGGCCGCCAACTACAACGGCAGCGTGCCAGTGGTCAGCTACACCGTCACTGACGGCTCTGGCTCTGACGTCACCTCGACCCTGAACATCAGCGTCACACCGGTTGATGACAGCTTCACCGACCTCGGCGAAACCGTGACCACCACCGAAGATGCACCCGTCTCCGGCAGCGTGCTGACCGGAACTTCCAGCGTCGACGGCCCGGTCAGCGTGCTTAACTTCACCATCGGCGAAACCACCTACGCCGCTGGTAGCACCGCGACTATCGCCAATGTCGGCACCCTGGTGATCGGCGCGAACGGGGCGTACACCTTCACCCCGGCTGCCAACTACAACGGCAGCGTGCCTGAGGTCAGCTACACCGTCACCGACGGTTCCGGTAGCAATGTCACTTCGACCCTGAACATCAGCGTCACCCCGGTTGATGACAGCTTCACCGACCTCGGCGAAACCGTGACCACCACCGAAGATGCCCCAGTCTCCGGCAGTGTGCTGACCGGAACTTCCAGCGTCGACGGCCCGGTCAGCGTGCTCAACTTCACCATCGGCGAAACCACTTACGCCGCTGGTAGCAACGCGACTATCGCTAATGTCGGCACCCTGGTCATTGCGGCCAATGGCGCCTACACCTTTACCCCAGCTGCCAACTACAACGGCAGCGTGCCTGAGGTCAGCTACACCGTTACCGACGGCTCTGGCTCTGACGTCACTTCGACCCTGAATATCAGTGTCACCCCGGTCGACGACAGCTTCACCGATGCCAGCGAAACCGTGTCCACCCTTGAAGACACTGCCGTTACCGGCAGCGTGCTGACCGGAACTTCCAGCGTCGACGGCCCGGTCAGCGTGCTTAACTTCACCATCGGCGAAACCACCTACGCCGCTGGTAGCACCGCGACTATCACCAACGTCGGCACTCTGGTGATTGGGGCCAACGGGGCGTACACCTTTACTCCGGCCGCCAACTACAACGGCACCGTTCCAGTGGTCAGCTACACCGTCACCGACGGTTCCGGTAGCAATGTCACTTCGACCCTGAACATCAGCGTCACCCCGGTTGATGACAGCTTCACCGATCTCGGCGAAACCGTGACCACCACCGAAGATGCACCCGTCTCCGGCAGCGTGCTGACCGGAACTTCCAGCGTCGACGGCCCGGTCAGCGTGCTTAACTTCACCATCGGCGAAACCACCTACGCCGCTGGTAGCACCGCGACTATCACCAACGTCGGCACCCTGGTGATTGGGGCCAACGGGGCGTACACCTTTACTCCGGCCGCCAACTACAACGGCAGCGTGCCAGTGGTCAGCTACACCGTCACCGACGGCTCTGGTAGCAATGTCACCTCGACTCTGAATATCAGCGTCACCCCGGTTGATGACAGCTTCACCGATCTCGGCGAAACCGTGACCACCACCGAAGATGCCCCAGTGTCCGGCAGCGTGCTGACCGGAACTTCCAGCGTCGACGGCCCGGTCAGCGTGCTCAACTTCACCATCGGCGAAACCACTTACGCCGCTGGTAGCACCGCGACTATCGCCAATGTCGGCACCCTGGTCATTGCGGCCAATGGCGCCTACACCTTTACTCCGACTGCCAACTACAACGGCAGCGTGCCAGTGGTCAGCTACACCGTCACCGACGGTTCCGGTAGCAATGTCACTTCGACTCTGAACATCAGCGTCACCCCGGTTGATGACAGCTTCACCGATGCCAGCGAAACGGTCTCCACCCTGGAAGACACTGCCGTGACCGGCAGCGTCCTCACGGGTACCTCAAGCGTCGACGGCGATGTGACTGTGGTCAACTTCACCATCGGCACTAGCACTTACACCGCTGGTAGCACCGCGACCATCGCCAATGTCGGCACCTTGGTAATCGGGGCAAACGGGGCGTACACCTTCA
>NZ_JZRI01000065.1:0-2238 GCF_000952175.1 Pseudomonas sp. ES3-33
GTTCCGGTAGCAATGTCACTTCGACCCTGAACATCAGCGTCACCCCGGTCGATGACAACTTCACCGTTGCCCGCGTCACCCTCTCCCCCCTGGCAGACACTTCCGTTACCGGCAGCGTCCTCACGGCTACCTCAAGCGTCGACGGCGACGTGACCGTGGTCAACTTCACCATCGGCACGAACACCTACACCGCTGGTAGCACCGCAACCATCGCCAATGTCGGTACTCTTGTGATTGGAGCGAACGGGGCGTACACCTTTACTCCGGCAGCCAATTACAACGGCACCGTGCCAGTGGTCAGCTACACCGTCACCGACGGTTCCGGTAGCAATGTCACTTCGACCCTGAATATCAGCGTCACCCCGGTCGATGACAGCTTCACCGATGCCAGCGAAACGGTCTCCACCCTGGAAGACACTGCCGTGACCGGCAGCGTCCTCACGGGTACCTCGAGCGTCGACGGCGACGTGACGGTGGTCAACTTCACCATCGGCACTAGCACTTACACCGCTGGTAGCACCGCGACCATCGCCAACGTCGGCACCCTGGTGATCGGGGCCAACGGGGCGTACACCTTTACTCCCGCTGCCAACTACAACGGCACCGTTCCAGTGGTCAGCTACACCGTCACTGACGGTTCTGGCTCTGACGTCACCTCGACCTTGAACATTAGCGTCACCCCGGTCGATGACAACTTCACCGATGCCAGCGAAACCGTGTCCACCCTTGAAGACACTGCCGTGACCGGCAGCGTCCTCACTGGTACCTCGAGCGTCGACGGCGACGTGACCGTGGTCAACTTCACCATCGGCACGAGCACTTACACCGCTGGTAGCACCGCGACTATCGCCAATGTCGGCACCCTGGTCATTGCGACGAACGGGGCGTACACCTTTACTCCGACTGCCAACTACAACGGCAGCGTGCCAGTGGTCAGCTACACCGTCACCGACGGTTCCGGTAGCAATGTCACTTCGACCCTGAACATCAGCGTCACCCCGGTCGATGCCAGCTTCACCGACGCCAGCGCAACGGTCTCCGCCCTGGACGACACTGCCGTCACCGGCAGCGTCCTCACGGGTACCTCGAGCGTCGACGGCGACGTGACCGTGGTCAACTTCACCATCGGCGCCGCCACCTACACCGCCGGCAGCACCGCGACTATCGCCAACGTCGGCCCCCTGGTGATCGGGACGAACGGGGCGTACCCCTTTACTCCGGCCACCAACTACAACGGCAGCGTGCCAGTGGTCAGCTACACCGTCACCGACGGTTCCGGTAGCAATGTCACCTCGACCCTGAATATCAGCGTCACTCCGGTTGATGACAGCTTCACCGATGCCAGCGAAACCGTCTCCACCCTGGAAGACACCGCCGTTACCGGCAGCGTCCTCACTGGCACCTCGAGCGTCGACGGCGATGTGACTGTGGTCAACTTCACTATCGGCACTAGCACTTACACCGCTGGTAGCACCGCGACCATCGCCAATGTCGGCACCTTGGTCATTGCGGCCAATGGCGCCTACACCTTTACTCCGGCCGCCAACTACAACGGCACCGTTCCAGTGGTCAGCTACACCGTCACCGACGGTTCCGGTAGCAATGTCACTTCGACTCTGAACATCAGCGTCACCCCGGTTGATGACAACTTCACCGATGCCAGCGAAACCGTGTCCACCCTTGAAGACACTGCCGTTACCGGCAGCGTGCTGACTGGCACCTCGAGCGTCGACGGCGACGTGACCGTGGTCAACTTCACCATCGGCACGAGCACTTACACCGCTGGTAGCACCGCGACCATCGCCAATGTCGGCACCCTGGTGATCGGGGCGAACGGGGCGTACACCTTCACCCCAGCTGCCAACTACAACGGCACAGTGCCTGAGGTCAGCTACACCCTCACTGACGGTTCCGGTAGCAATGTCACTTCGACCCTGAACATCAGCGTCACTCCGGTTGATGACAACTTCACCGATGCCAGCGAAACGGTCTCCACCCTGGAAGACACTGCCGTTACCGGCAGCGTGCTGACTGGCACCTCGAGCGTCGACGGCGACGTGACCGTGGTCAACTTCACCATCGGTGCGAACACCTACACCGCCGGCAGTACGGCGACTATCGCCAATGTCGGCACCTTGGTGATTGGGACGAACGGGGCGTACACCTTTACTCCGGCTGCCAACTACAACGGCAGCGTGCCAGTGGTCAGCTACACCGTCACCGACGGTTCCGGTAGCA
>NZ_JZRI01000066.1:0-133835 GCF_000952175.1 Pseudomonas sp. ES3-33
ACGTGTGCTCTTCCGATTTCGTATGGTTGAAGTCATGGGTATTGTGAAGATCTCCGAAGGCATGCACGAAAACCTGCGCGTCGCCAGCGACGCGCTGAGTCGCTCGATCAACGCGCAGGCCGAGCACTGGATGCGCATTGGCATGCTCGCCGAGCTGCACCCGAACCTGGACCACAGCGACATCTGCCGCTTGCTGGTGCGTGCCGAACTGGCGGGAGGCCTGGACCTGAATCAACTGTGTGATCTGGCGCAAAACGCCCAAGGCCTGCAGCTTGCAGCAGGCAGCGGAGCCGGCAAATGAAGGCCATCGTTCCGATCAACACGGCGGCGCAAATAGCCCAGTCGCGCACAGCTGCACAACTGGCGGCCGAAGTGCTGGCCATGATTACCCCCCATGTGAAAGCGGGGGTCACCACCAACGAACTTGATCGACTCTGCCACGACCACATCGTCAACGTGCAGAAAGCCATAGCTGGTAATATCGGCTATCACGGCTTTCCGAAAACCGTGTGCACTTCCGTCAACCAAGTGGTCTGCCATGGCATTCCAACGGATGAGTCTTTGAAAGACGGCGACATCCTCAATATCGACATCGCCGTGATCAAGGACGGCTGGTACGGCGACACCAGCCGCATGTACTTTGTCGGCGAGCCGGCCCCCGAGGCGCGACGCCTGGTCAAGACCACCTATGACGCCATGTGCGCCGGCATTCGGGCTGTGCGGCCTGGTGCAACCCTGGGCGACATCGGTTATGCCATTCAAACCGTCGCCGAGCGCGAGGGCTTCAGTGTGGTGCGCGAATACTGCGGGCACGGCATCGGCAAGGTCTATCACGATGAGCCGCAGATCCTGCATTACGGCTATCCGGGGCAGGGCCTGAAGTTGAAAGCTGGGATGATTTTCACCATTGAGCCGATGCTCAATGCCGGTAAGCGGCACGTGAAGACCCTGGCGGATGGCTGGACCGTTGTGACCAAGGATGAGTCTCTTTCGGCACAGTGGGAGCACATGGTGGCGGTGACTGACGATGGCTTTGAAGTGTTGTCGGTTTGGCCGGATAGCAATGATGTTTATCCTGCGATTGTTTAGTGGCTATTGGGTCATCGTGGTGACCGGTTCAATCACGCATGATTCAGGTCGGCAAGCCGACCTGAATCGCCGTCACTCAGAAATACTTCAGCCAGCCAATATCCCGACGCCGCGCCTTCAATGCCGCAAACCAGCGCACTGGCAAATATAGCGATGCGGCCAGTATTAGCGCCGTCAACCACACCGCCCAAATGCTGTCGAAACCGAAGTAGTTGCCCTGGTTCAAGCCAGACACCGCAACGCTGATCAGGTACAGCACCTTGAGCACATAAAGGTGCAGCAAGTAGAAGAACATCGGCGCGGCACCAAACACCGCCAGGGTACTGATCCACTTGCGTTGCTGGGCGCGCTCGAAGCCCAGTAGCAACAGCAGGCCCGCCCCGATTGTCAGGGCAAGGAACAGCAGGGAAGGCGGGTATTTGGTGATGTTGAAGAAGCTCATCAACGTTTGAGTGGTGCCTTCATAGGCGAGCCATTGCGCTTCGCCGTAGCCATTCACAAGGCGCAATGCAAAGTACCCAAACAACGCCCCTGAACCTGCCATCAGCAGTTTGCGTTGGCGTGAATTGACGCTTGCTGAGCCGCCAAACCAGGGGCCGATGCAGTAGCCGAGAGCGATCACACCTATCCAAGGCAGGACCGGATAGGACGTGCGCAACCTCAGCTGCTCGGACACCTCGATCCAGCTGCGATCATGCAGAATCGCCCAAGGTACGTGCAGGCTTGAGCCGACCGGGAAGTGCAGGCCGTCGAGCAGGTTGTGCCCGGCGACGATGATCGCGGCCACAACGAACAGGACGGGCCTAGGCAGCCACACCAGGATGGCAAGCGCAATCATGCTGACGCCGATGGCCCAGATCACTTGCATGTAGATCACGCTGGGTGTGAGCTGGAAGGTCCAGGCGAAATTCACCAGGGTGAATTCCAGCACCACCAGGAACAGGCCGCGCTTGAACAGGAAGGTGCAGACGTCGCTTTTGCCCTGATGCTTTTCGCCGTAGAGGTAGGCGGACAAACCGGTTAACAGGACAAATACCGGGGCACACAGGTGGGCGAGGGTGCGGCTGAAGAACAGGGCCGGTTCAGTGGTGTCGATGCCCATGGGGTCAGCTACCTGGCGGTGCAGGAAAAACGTTTCGCGCACGTGGTCGAGCAGCATGAACAGGATGACTAATCCCCTGAGGGCATCGATGGATAGCAGGCGCTGGTTCAGGCGTGTGGCGGGAGGGATGTGGACAGGGATTGTCATGAGGAAATCGCAGGCAGTGATTGGAAGGCAATGTTATTCTATAACATTAATCTTGCGACTGTCTTGTGGGAGCCGGCTTGCCGGCGATCGGAGCACCGCAGTGTGCCAGTCACACCGCCATCGCGAGCAAGCTTTGCTCCCATAACGGTCGTGCATACAGCACTGGACTGTGGGAGCCGGCCTGCCGGCGATCGGAGCGCGGTGTGCCAGTCACACCGCCATCGCGAGCAAGCTTTGCTCCCACAGAGGTCGTGCATACAACACTGGACTGTGGGAGCCGGCTTGCCGGCGATCGGAGCACCGCGGTGTGCCAGTCACACCGCCATTGCGAGCAAGCTTTGCTCCCACAGAGGTCGTGCATACAACACCGGCATCGCCGCGATCGTTAGAAGCGGTACTTCGCCGAAGCCGTAATGCTGCGCGGGGCGCCGTAGGTCAGGGCACCGTAGGCATCGAAGATGTCGAAGTACTTCTCGTCGGTGACATTGTTCGCGTTGACCTGTGCCGAGAGGTTGTCGGTGATCTCGTAGCGCGCCATCAGGTTGACCAATGCATAGGCGTCCTGCTGGATTTTCTCGGAGTTGCCGGCCGGGTTGGTGGCGTAGGTATAGATCGAGTCCTGCCAATTGACGCCGCCGCCGATAGTCAACTTGTTGAACGCGCCGGGCAGGCGGTAGGTGGTGAAGGTACGCAGCAACTTGGTTGGGTACAGCGTGTTCACGTCGTCGCCGTTGGCATCTTCAGCGGTGAACTGGGTGTAGCCCACCGAGGCATTCCAGTCGGTGGCGAGTTCGCCGGACACTTCCAGCTCGAAGCCCTTGCTGGTTGCACCTTCGCTGGCTTCGTATGCAAAACCGCCGACCGGGTTCGAAGGATCGATCAGCACGCCGGTGCTTTGGCCAAGGTTGTCCTGTTTGATCTGGAAGATCGCTGCGGAGGTGTTCAAGCGGCCGCCGAAGAACTCGCCCTTCAGACCCATTTCGGTGCTCTCGCCGACGATGGGCTCCAGTGTCTGGCCACTGCTGTCGCGCACCGATTGTGGCAGGAAGATTTCGGTGTAGCTGGCATAGGCCGAGATGTTGTCGGTGAGGTCATAGACCACGCCGGCATAGGGGGTCAATTCATGGTCAACATCCACCTTGCTGACTTCCGAGAACACGTCGTCACTGGTCTTTTCGTACCAGCTCTCGCGCGCGCCCAGAATCACTTTCAAGTCGTCGGTCACGTTCAGGCGGGTGGCGGCATAAAGACCCTTCTGGCGAGTCTCGCTGTAGCCATAATCGGTGCGCGGCCCCCAGACCGGCTCGGCAAAGTTGCCGTCGTAGGCATCAAAGTCGGCCACGCCCTCAAAGCCGGTTTGCGCATCCAGTGAGTCGGCGTCGAATTTCTGCTTGCTATCCACGTAACCGAAGGCCAGCTCATGCTCGCGGCCCAGCAGCGAGAACGGCCCATTGAAGCGAATGGCATAGTCGTCCTGAGTGGTCTCGGTCTTGTAGGTTGCCGGGAATGAAGACATGGGCGCGCTGCCGTTGCGGCCTGGATTGCCCGAGAGGTAGAGCAGGGAAGAGTCGCCGGTGCGCTCGCCACGGTTGTAGCTGAGGTTCATCTGCCAGTCGTTGGCAAATTTGTGATCGAGATTGACGAAGTAGGTGTCGTAAGTGGTGTCCCACTTGCTCCATTTGGCCGAGGTAGTCTTGGAGCGGCTCCAGTTGGTCCGGCTGCCGTCCGCGTACCAGACCGGCAGGCCGCCCCACATCGGCGAGTCTGTCTTGTTTTCCTGGTGGCTCAAACCAAACCAGAGCGTCGTGTCTGGCGTCAGGTCGATGTCCATGGTGCCGTAGAGGGTCTGGCGCTTGTCGGAGTTCATGTCGATCCAGGTGTCGCCCTCGTTGGTCTCGCCAACCAGACGCGCGCGAATCGTGCCTTCCTCGTTCAGCGCAGTGGACACATCACCCTCGACGCCATAGGTGTCCCAGGTACCGGCGCTCAGTTCCACCGAGCCTTTGAGGGCGGTGCTGTTGGCGCGCTTGCGCACCATGTTGATCGACGCCGAAGGGTCGCCCGCACCGGTCATCAAACCGTTGGCGCCGCGCACCACTTCAACGCGGTCATACATGGCCAGGCTGCTGAAAATCTCCCCCGAACTCCACGGCTGCTCGTAGATGGTGGGCACGCCATCGATCATCAACGAGTTGAGCTCGAACCCGCGGGCGTTGAACTGCGCGCGGCTGGTCTCGTAGCGGTTCACCGACACACCCGTGGTGTTGTTGACCACGTCGACGATGGTCTTCAAATCCTGATCCTGGATGCGCTGCTGGGTAACCACGCTGACCGACTGCGGGGTCTCGCGCAGCGACATGCTCAAAGGCGTTGCAGTGCGAGCCGCATCTGTCGTGTAGGAGTTCGTGTCTTCGGTTACGGCACTGCGTTCGCGGGCGGCAGTCTCGGTGATTGCGATAGGGGCCAGGTTCAAAGAGTTTCCATTCTCTTTTTGTTCAGTCTGTTCCGCCGCCTGCACCGAGGGTGCAGTCAGGGCGATACCGGCAGCAAGAACGTGCACTGCTAGGGCCAGAGGGCGCAGCTGGGATGGCGAGCGCTGCGTGGCGGAGTTTTTTGAACGCGAGGAAATGGGGGCGATCATGCGAATTCTCATTCGGTTTGCTGTTATTGAGAATCCTTATCATACGCAAATGTAATTATATGTGAAATGAGGTTTTTACTTATTTGGGAACAATTATCAGTTGTGATAGCGTCTTAACGCCTGACTTGGACCGTTTGCTGATTTACGGCCTTACCTGAACGCCTCACCCTGACCCAGTTGGTTGAGATCCATTACGAGGACATTGCCGCGCCGGGCTGGAGCGGGGGTATGCCGGCAACAGATCCAGGCTGACTTCGACCGCTGCTTGATTGTGGCGCCATTGAACTGAAAGCGCTTTTATGGCGCGCGCGTCTGGATGATACTTGGGGCGAGACGCGCGCCTATCGAGCTCTCGTCTCGCCCAGAATCCTCGCGGCGTCCTGCGCGGGAGGTAAGCCAAACACCCGCGCATAATCCCGGCTGAATTGCGTTGCGCTCTCGTATCCGACTTCAAAGGCGGCGGCCATCACGCTCCTGGAATTGGCCACCATCAGCGTTCGCGCCTGGAGCAGGCGTACGCGTTTTTGATACTGCAAAGGGCTAAAATTGGTCACCGCCTTGAAGTGCCGATGAAACGCCGAGACGCTCATTGACGCACGGTTTGCCAGGCTTTCCACCCTGATCGGCTGGGCAAAGTCACGGCGAATCCATTGGATAGCCATGCTGACGCGGGCCATGGCCGTATCGGGGGCGGCGATCTCGCGCAGCATCCAGCCGTGGGGGCCCTGCAGCACACGGAACAGAATCTCACGCTCATACACCGGGGCCAGGGCGGCGATAGCCTGGGGGTCGCCCATCAGTCGCAGCATGCGCACCCAGGCATCCATCAATTCGGTGGTCACTGACGCCACACAAAAGCCGGCGTTGTATTCGTAGCGTGCGGCAGGTTTGGGCAGGTCGGCGAAGAGTGCGGACAGTACGCCGGGGTCCAGTGTCAGGCTCACGGCCAGATAAGGCTCTCCGGACTCGGCCGGATGCACCGAGCCTACTGCCGGCAAGTCTATGGACATGACGAAATAGGTCGCCGGGTCATACCGCAGCGTGCGGTCCCCCACGGTCATGCTTTTGCTGCCCTGCAGGATCAGGTTGATCATCGGGTCGTAGACCGCCGCCAGCAGGTGCTCGGGAATTTTACCCTGCACCATGGCCACGCGCGGAATGCCCGTCTCGGTACGGCGATTTTCAGCGCCGGCCGCGAGCAATCGCAGCTCATTCAATTGATTATCCATGCCGGGCATGCTGAGGGCAGAGCAGGTTGGCGTGCAAGCGAAAAGCAGAAACAGGCAGGTTTCGAGCAGGAACGGGTGCGACCCCGGTGGCTGCGATCAATACTGTGGAGGCACGTTTGAACCACAGAGGAACATGACATGAGCGTAATCGTAATCACTGGCGGCAGCCGCGGGATCGGCGCAAGTGCCGCCGAACACATTTCCCGGTCAGGCCTGGGGGTGATCCTCACCTACAACACCAACCCCCAGGCTGCGGCTGCAGTTACAGGGCGCATCGAGAAAGCCGGTGGCAAGGCCGTCGCGCTAAAGCTGGATGTCGCTGACGTAGCCAGCTTCCCGGCGTTTCGCGAGTCGGTGGTACTGGCCTTGCGCGAATCCTGGCAGGCGACCACCCTGGCGGGCTTGGTCAACAACGCCGGGTACGGCCTGTTCAATCCCCTGGCCAGCGTCAGCGAAGCGCAGTTCGATGGCCTGTGCAATGTCCACCTCAAAGGCCCGTTTTTCCTCACCCAGGCGCTGCTGCCATTACTGGCGGACAACGCCAGTATCGTCAACCTGACCAGCGCCACGACCCGTGTGGCCACCTCTGGCGTGGCGCCCTACGCGGCCTTCAAGGGGGGGCTGGAAGTGCTCACCCGGTACATGGCCAAGGAGTTTGGCGAGCGCGGCATCCGTGCCAACGCCGTATCGCCCGGCGCTATTCGTACCGAACTGGGCGGCGGGCTCAATGATGAGTTCGAAGCCATGCTGGCAGCGCAAACAGCGCTCGGCAGGGTCGGCGAGCCAGAGGATGTGGCACGGGTCATTGCCATGTTGTTGTCCGAGGACGGCGCCTGGATCAATGCCCAGACCATCGAAGTCGCCGGCGGCTACAACATCTGAACACGCGAGGGCTGCAGCATGCTGGATCACATTTTTCTTTCAGTGAGCGACATCAAGCGCTCCATCGGTTTCTACGAAGCGACGTTGGCACCGCTGGGTATCACCGTGCGCCTGGACTACGACGGGCAAGACGGGCCGCCGGGTCATCCCGATCTCAAAGGCTTCGGCGTCAATGGCCGGATATTTTTCTGGTTGCGCGAAGGGGTAGTCGAGGGCGCAGCGGTGCACGTGGGTTTTGTGGCCAACAGCAAGGCTGAGGTTAAAGCCGCCTATGCGGCTGCCATTGACAGTGGAGCGGTCGATAACGGCGCGCCTGGCGCACGCTTGCACTATGACCCGAACTACTACGCCGCCAATGTGCTGGACCCCGACGGGTACAGCCTGGAATTCGTCTACAAAAACTGGCAGCACGGCCGTAGCACGTCGAGTGCTCAAAGGTGACCGCCGGTCGGGCTTTGCCACCCCGGCGCAGGTCTTCGGTGGTGGATTTGCCGAGAGCATTGACGGCACGCTAATCACCGATCGTTAGGGTTGTCGTGCCTTCGAGCCCGTGGCCGTGATCAGGCCGCTCGATTGGTAGTCAGAACCGCGGTCCGCTGATTGTCGTCAGTTCGCCTATTCTCATGGTCCACCCGGGAAAACCATTGGCCTTGAAGTGACTGCAAACCTGAAGAGGCCGGGTGGCCAGGCAGCGCGCAGAGGCCCGTCATTTCATTCTGGAGATGCGAGCATGGGCTACGTCACTACGCAGGACGGTGTTGAGATCTTTTACAAAGACTGGGGGCCACGCGATGCCCCGGTGATCTGCTTTCATCACGGATGGCCTCTCAGCGCGGACGACTGGGATGCGCAGATGCTGTTTTTTCTGGCGAACGGTTATCGGGTGATTGCGCACGACCGGCGTGGCCACGGGCGATCCAGCCAGGTCTGGGACGGGCACGACATGGATCACTATGCCGATGACGTCGCGGCTGTAGTCGACCATCTGGGCGTACAAGGCGCAGCCCATGTGGGGCATTCCACCGGAGGCGGCGAGGTAATCCATTACATTGCTCGCCATGGCGAAGACCGAGTGTCGAAGGCCGCCATCATCAGCGCCGTGCCGCCCTTGATGGTGCAGACCCCGAGCAATCCCGGCGGCTTGCCAAAATCGGTTTTCGATGACCTGCAGGCACAGCTCAAGGCCAACCGCGCACAGTTCTACCATGACGTTCCGGCGGGACCTTTCTACGGGTACAACCGCCCTGGGGCAAAACCGTCCGAGGGGATCATCCTGAATTGGTGGCGGCAAGGCATGATGGGCTGTGCCAAGGCGCACTATGACGGGATCGTGGCCTTTTCCCAGACCGACTTCACCGAAGATCTGAAGCGCATCACCATTCCAGTGCTGGTGATGCACGGTGATGATGACCAGATCGTGCCGTACGAAGACTCTGGACCTTTATCGGCAAAGCTCCTGCAAAACAGCACACTGAAAACCTATTCGGGCTTCCCCCACGGAATGCCGACGACCAACGCCGACACCATCAACGCCGACTTGCTCGCTTTCCTGCGAGGTTAGGCAAAGGGGCAGGGGTTGCGTGAATGCTCGCAGCCCCTGCACCCATTTTCACTGTCCATGTGCGTGAACAGTGATGTCAAAAACCAGGGATTATTTTTCTTCGAGCAGTCCACTAGCATCGTTGGCAATCAACTGGACCCGGAGAACACCATGAGCAAGCCCGAATTTTTCGTCACCCCAGGTTATGGCGACTACCTGCGCGAGAACCTGCATTACTCCCAGGCCGTCAAAGTTGGCAATCGCATTGAAACATCAGGCCAGGGCGGCTGGGATGATGAGTTCAACATTCCCCCATCGCTCGCTGACGAGATCGGCCAGGCGTTTGCCAACCTGACAAGAACCTTGACCGCAGCGGGGGCTGGCTGGGAGCACGTAGTTCACGTCAATTCCTACCATGTAGGTGGTTTTCCTCCCGAAGTGAACGAGGCGATGGTCAAGTGGTACCGCCACTACATGCCCAACCATGCGCCGATCTGGACGCAGGTCGGGGTCGAGTCCCTCGGGTTGCCGACCATGCGCATCGAAATCCGTGTCACGGCAATCATTCCCTGACACCGAACCTTTCAATCACCCAATCGATAAACACTTTGAGGCGAGCATTCTGATGACGATTGGGTGGGTATATGACCTGGAACGGCATGGCCGGTCGCGACCAGCTTTCCAGTACCGGCACTAACTGGCCCGTATCGAAGTAATGCTGAACAATCGAGCGAAAGTGCTGCCCGACGCCAAAGCCCGCGAGCAGCATTTCCTTGAGGCCATTGCCTTCGTTAGTCGTAAACGCGCAATTGCCCACTTCATGCCGAGTCGTCCCTCGCTCGAAAATCAACGGCTCTGCGGTGTTAGATGGAAAAAAATAACCCACCCTCAGATGGTTGTTCTCCAGGTCATCAGGGGACTGTGGCGTGCCCATGCGCGCCAGGTAGCTGGGGGCTGCGCAGGTGACGTATTCGAGGTCGGCGATTTTGCGACTGATCATGGCCATGTCCTCGGGCCTGCCCGCTCGAATCACGCAGTCCACCCCTTCACCCACGATGTTGATCGCCCGATCACTGATCCCCAAGGCGATGGTGATGTCCGGGTACTCACGGTGAAAATCCACCAGCGCCGGGATCAACAGGCCATTGGCGAACGATGCCGGCGCGTCCACTCGCAAGTGACCGTGGGCCTTGAGCTTTCGCCCGCGCACAGCGTTGTCCACCTCGTCCAGTTCGGCCACCAGGCGCACGGCATGCAGGTGGTAATCCAGACCTTCGAGCGTGGGTGTAAGCGCCCGTGTGGTGCGTTGAATCAGCCTGATGCCCAGGTGTTTTTCCAGGTCTGTAATCAGTTTGCTGACCGTGGAGCGTGGGAGCGCCAGCTGTTCGGATGCCCGACTGAAAGAGCCGGTTTCGATGACCCGGACAAAGGCGCGCAGCGCCAGGAGTTGGTTCATGCTGATCTCTACCTCGGTGAACCACAGGGGTTCACACGGTTGCACAGCAGGCGCTCACGCTCCTGATCGGTGTAGCAGCGGTAGCCCGATGGCGATCTACCAGCAGAGGGCATTAGCCCCACAGTTCCGTAGTAACGGATGGTGACCGCTTTGGTTTGGGTCGCTTTCGCCAAGGCACCGACCGTGTAAGTGGCCTTATTCATTTCCCTTGACCTTATAGCCGCTAGAGCCTTCATTCTACTCACTTCCGGCGATTGGCCTATGCGCCCGTGTATGTGCGTCCTCTACAAGCAAGGGCTCAATGGATTACGCCTGCTAAAGAAATAGAGCGAGGTCGGCATGAAAGAAACGTTGCGCAGCGCCATAACTGAAGCCTTCCGCGAGGCTGGCCTGGCTGTGAGGCACAGGGACTTTCAGGCGGCCTACGGCTGGTTGGAGCGGGCGCATATCCTCACCCAACGCATGCCGCTGGCTCACGCGAAATCTCATTGGCTCATGCTGAAACTGGGGTGGCTCACGAAGGATTGGCGGGAGGTTGCGGGCCAGCTCCCGCGCATTGTTGCAGCCCTGTTGTTGTCCACGATCTGGGTCCCAGTCGGCAACACGGGAAGAGCGCGCATCAGCGCATTTTCTGCCATGCCACTCAGCACCGAACTGGAAGATCTGTTGCGCGAAGACTAGTGCACATCGAACGCCTGCAAGACCTTCAGCGAGCGAAATTGGACGCCAGGATATGGCGACCAGCGCAAGGTTCACCGAAGGCTATCTGGTGCTGGTACGCGCGTTCGAGCGCAGGGTTGCGGCCAACAAACCAAGCGCCGACGCACTTGCGACCGCCATGGGCATCGTTGCTGCACTGGTGGGTGGCCTCTCGATCGCACGTGCCACCGCGAAGGCCAGGCCGGAGGTGTCGGCCCAGGCACTGCGGGGCGTGCGTTACATGATAGATGCCGCGCTGGGCACCTCATGACTCCGACGTTTTCGTGTTCTTCGTTCAATCCATTACCGGGTGCATCGGTATTTGCATCGTGCTACCGCGCCCTGGCGTTATTCCACCATCCACCAGGAACATCGACCACCCCTCCAGGCCGTGGCGAATTTTCTACCGGGTCATGACCATTTGCGTGTGCAACTTGTTCGCGTCTCTGATTATTTTGATGGCTCTGGCCAGCCTCGATACCGGAGATCTGTCGAACGGCGTCCGCGCATTGTTGCTGCTAATGCTGCCGATTCCTTTGGTGATGGTCTTTTATTGGCTGCTTGCCAAAGCCATGCGCAAGCACCGTGTGAATGAATAGCTTTCGGCCCAATGGGCACTGCTGTATCAGATAGTCCAGTTCAGCTGGCTTTGCTGCTCTCGCCACTAACCCCCCAGCCTAACTACCTGTGAGCTGTTTGCTCGCTTGTATAGTTCGCGGGTCAGGAATAGATTCGATCCTTCAAGGATCCTATCAAGCTGCAAATCAAAGGGAAATTGCCGGGATTTACTCAAAATCGCTCGGTAACAACCTCACCCTCTGATCTCCACGACGTCCATGTTTGCTGTTGGCTGATAGCCAGCCGCTAAGACGTTGCGAGGTTGGGTATCAATCCATTGAGGATTACCGAATGCGTGTGATGATCCTGGATGATGATCCCTGGATATCCGATCTTTTAAAACAGCTCGTGTTGAGCATCCGTCCGGTTGCTCAGGTCGATTGCTTTACCGATGTCGCTAGCGCGTTAGACGCCTGGGAGCCAGGCACCTATCAATTGGTGATGGCTGACTGGAATCTACCGGATGCCCCCGGCGTCAAGCTGTTGCAGAAAATTCGTGAAAAAGATCAAAGCACGCCGCTGATCATGATCACCGGGCGCGCTGATCGAGACAGTGTACTGGCGGTAAAGTCGCTGAGGATCAGTGCCTTTTTCACCAAGCCATTCCAGGTTTCGCGCGTCGTAAAATGCCTGGACGCGCTCCTTCCGCTTGATGAGCTCCCCCGGGCGATGCCTGTCAACACTGAAGACCTGGTCAGCTATCTCGGTGGTTTGTCTGCGGATGAGTTGGACTTGCCTTTACTCGCCTCGGTAAAAGACAAACTTCAGCTCGGCTATGGCGGGGTGCCAATGGATTTACGAGCACTCGCCAATGATTGGCAGTATGACCCGGGGCTATGCGCCCACTTGATTGCCGCCGCCAACGGTGCCGCGTATCTCGGGCTCGGCCAGCCATGCACGAATTTGAACGCTGCTCTGGCACGGTTAGGAGGGCTTACCAGCGTGAATCTGGCGATTAGCCAGGCCCTGCGACAGGCCAATACTCAACCTGACGGCATGCTGGTGACTTTTATCCAGGCTCATCTGGATGATGCCGAGCGTTTAGCTGAACGAGTGGTGCTCCTGGCTCAACGATGTGGCCTGGATCCCGCCCCGCTGCAAAGTGCGGCCCTGCTGCACCGCATGGGCGAACTCTGTGTGTTGTACCAGACTCGGAAATGGGAGAACCAGGGCAATAGCGTGGCCGAAGAAACGCTTACCCACGCTGTCCGTGATTTCTCAGCACCTTTTGCCATTCGCTTGAAAGCGCGCTGGGGGCTGCCTATGGCTCTACGCGAGCTGATAGGCGCAATTTACGCGTTGCCCCACATGCAAGTTCGCCGTGAACAAGTGGTGATGCGCCTTGCTGCCGCCATGAACAACGGCGAACCCGGACCAGACATAGACAGACTTCAACGATTAGCTGGCCTGACATGAGCGTATTCGTGGTTTGCAGGTTGGACATCTTGCGGCGCCCCAACAGGGTTTGAACTTTAATCTTGAAGGCTGAAGGCCTTCTGCAGTGGGGCAATGCGGGTGAGAAGGCATAAGTTTTTTGCATGGAACTGGCTGGTAGCTATCACTCTGGTCGTGGGGTTAGGGGCAAGCATTCTGGGAGGTTGGATCCTCGAACGCAGCAACGAACAGCAGGCCCAACAAGCGATTAGAGCTGCGACCGAAGAGGCCGCAGAGTTGGTTTTAATGCGTCTCAATCTTTACCAGTACGGTTTGCGAGGTGTTCGTGGAGCGGTGCTGACAGCAGGCGAATATGATATTAGCCGTGAAGTATTTCGCCGATATCACAGAACCCGTGACCTCGCTTTCGAGTTCCCCGGCGCCAGTGCCTTTGGTTTTATCAGGCGTGTACCAGAGCGCGATGAAAACGAGTTTCTCAAGTCCGCTCGATCTGACGGCCCAGCGGATTTTTCCATTCATCAATTCTCAGCCCATTCAGGCGAGCGCTACGTTATTCAGTATGTCGAACCGGCTGAAGCTAACCAGGCTGCCATTGGCTTGGACATAGCGTCAGAGACATCGCGGCGAGAGGCGGCACAATCTTCGATACAAAGCGGTGCTGCACGGATCACTGGGCCAATCACGTTAATACAGGCCATGGGGAAACCGCAGCAGTCTTTCCTGGTGTTGATGCCTATCTTTCGCGACGGAGTGACTCCGGTGAGTGTTGCTGATCGCGAGGCCGCAGCTTTTGGCTGGAGCTATGTCGTGTTGCGGACAGGGGAGGTACTCAGAGGGCTGCGCATAGAAGATGAGACGGTACATTTACGATTAAGGGACATCACCGTCCCAGGACAAGAGAAACTGTTTTATGAAAGCACCGCCGACTCGGGTCACCGTGAAACGCTGATGACCCATCAGCTGGAGCGCGAGGTATACGGGAGGCGGTGGCAAGTCGAACTCGGCGCAAACTCGCTGTTTATCCAGCGCCTGCATCAGGTCTCACCAAAAGTCGTGCTGTTTTTCGGTGGCTTTCTCACGCTTCTTCTTGCGACCCTGGCGAGTGTCGTGAGTGTCAGCCGTCAACGTCGGCGGCAGATACTTGTCGAGCAGGCAAGCCTGGCTTCCATCGTCGAAAGCTCGGGCGACGGCATTATTGGAAAAAACCTCGATGGCGTCGTCACCAACTGGAACCAAGGGGCCGAGCACCTTTTTGGTTATACCACCGAGGAAGCCGTGGGCCAGACACTGGCCAATTTGATAGTTCCGCTAGCGCTTGTCACAGAGGAAGCTCATATCCTTGCGCGCATCAGGGCGGGTGAGCGCATCGACAGCTTTGATACGCAACGCCATCACAAAGACAGGCGACTGATCGATGTCTCCGTCAGCATCTCACCCATTTATGGCGAGGGTGGTGGCGTCATTGGGGCGTCCAAGACATTAAGGGATATCTCGGCGAAAAAAGTGGCAGAGGCCCGAATCCTTGAACTCAACTCCAACCTCGAAGAGCAGGTTGCGCAACGAACATCCGAGTTGCGGCATCTCAATCTGTTGTTGGACACGGTACTACGCTCTGCTACTGAGGTATCGATCATTGCGACGGATCTCGATGGGGTTATCCGTGTGTTCAACAAAGGCGCCGAGCATTTGCTGGGTTATGACGCCGTTGAGTTGGCAGGCAAAGGCACCCCGGCGCTCTTCCATGTCACAGAGGAAGTCGCTGCACGTGGCGTTGAGCTGAGCGAGGAGTACGCTCAGCCTATCGACGGTTTCCGTGTCCTTACCCATAAACCTGAGCTTGAAGGCGCAGAAACCCGGGAGTGGACTTACACACGCAAGGATGGCTCGCGGTTTCCTGTCACGCTAGTGGTCACCTCCATGCGCGATGCCGATGGGGTATTGAGCGGTTACCTGGGGATTGCGGTAGACATCACCGAACGTAAAGCGGCAGAAAAGGAACTGGCGGCGAGCCTGAAGACGACACTGGAACAACGCAGCGAACTGATGGCTGTGCACGATCAACTGCTGATGGCTGCTGAAGTGGCAGAATTGGGCGTCTGGTCCTGGACGTTGGCCGACAATAACCTGCAGTGGAATGACCGTATGTTCGAGTTCTACGGGCAGCCACTGACGTTGCGGCATACCGGTGTGAACTATATGCACTGGTATTCACGTGTTCACCCTGAGGATGTCGTGGCAGCGGCTGCAAAGCTGAATGCTGCCGTCGAGGGGACTGATGTGTATGACACTATTTTTCGTGTCGTTCGCCCGGACGGTCAGATCCGCTTCATACATGCAGGCGCGCAGGTCGAACGCGATCGAAACGGTGCAGCTTCGCGGGTGACCGGTATCAATCGGGACATCACCGTCCAGCGCGAGCTGGAGTCTCATCTGCTTTACGCCAAGGAACGGGCCGATGCAGGGAGTGCGGCCAAGTCTGCCTTCCTGGCCAACATGAGTCATGAAATACGCACACCGATGAACGCGGTGTTGGGTATGTTGCAGTTGGTACAGAACACTGACCTCAATGGCCGCCAACTCGATTATGTGATCAAAGCGCAGACCGCTGCAAAATCACTGCTGGGTTTACTCAATGACATCCTCGATTACTCCAAGATTGAGGCGGGCAAACTGCAACTTGATGTGCACCCGTTCGAGCTCGAACCGCTCTTGTGTGACCTCGCGGTAGTGCTGGCAGGTAACCAGGGCGAGAAGCAGGTTGAGGTCATGTTCGACCTGGACTCCAATTTACCGAACGAC
This sequence comes from Pseudomonas sp. ES3-33, assembly GCF_000952175.1. Classification (NCBI taxonomy): domain Bacteria; kingdom Pseudomonadati; phylum Pseudomonadota; class Gammaproteobacteria; order Pseudomonadales; family Pseudomonadaceae; genus Pseudomonas; species Pseudomonas sp. ES3-33. The sequence continues at coordinate 15,598 of NZ_JZRI01000066.1, forward strand.
CTGATCGGCGATAGCCTGCGACTGCAGCAGGTACTGATCAATCTGGCGGGCAATGCCCTCAAGTTCACCCTGGAAGGCCAGATCGTGGTCAGCATTGAACAACTGATGCGCACGGAGAATGCTGTGAGCTTGCGCATCGCCGTTTCTGATACCGGCATTGGTATCAGCCCGGAACAGCTTGAGCGCATTTTTGAAGGTTTCACTCAGGCCGAGGCCTCGACTTCCCGGCGCTTTGGCGGCACAGGCCTGGGATTAGTGATCTGCAAGCGGTTGGTCACCCTGATGGGTGGTGAACTTCACGTGGAGAGCCAGCAAGGTGTCGGGAGTCGTTTCTGGTTCGATATCACTCTGGATGTAGCGCCGACGTCACTGCCGGGAACCGCCGGCACTGGAATCCATGTGTCCTTACGGATTCTGGTCGTCGACGACAACGCCATGGCAGGTGAATTGCTATTGCGAACCGTTCATGGATTGGGATGGAAGGCTGACCGCGTCAGCAGTGGCACACAAGCGGTGGAATGGGTGAAGAAAGCCCAAACGCGAGGTGAGGCCTACGACGTGGTGCTGATGGACTGGCGGATGTCCGATATGGATGGGCTGCGCGCTGCGCAATTGATCCAGCAGCGGGTTAACGGCGTACCACCTCCGATGGTCATTATGATCACGGCATACGGCCGCGAGGTATTGGCCGACGTCCACCAGGCGGGAGACGCTCCCTTCGTGGGGTTCCTCACCAAACCTGTCACTCCCAAACAGCTGGCCGACGCTGTCCAGAGAGCATTCAAGGGCAAAGACCTTCTGCAGTCCCCCGTTCCCCGCTCAACGCTTGAGAGACCACCACGTCTGGCCGGGCTACGGCTATTGGTGGTGGAAGACAACATGCTCAATCGACAGGTAGCCAATGAGTTACTGAAAAGGGAAGGCGCGCTGGTGACACTGGCTGAAGGCGGGCTGGAAGGTGTGAGCAAGGTGATGAATGAGCGTGTGTCCTTCGACGTCGTACTAATGGATATCCAGATGCCAGACATTGATGGCTTGGAGGCGACTCGTCGCATTAGATCGATCCCACGCTTTGCAACACTGCCGATTGTGGCGATGACCGCAAATGTCTCCAATACCGATCGTGAAGCCTGCCTTGCTGCGGGGATGAATGATCATATCGGTAAACCTATAGACCTGGAGCAACTCGTCGTAACGCTGCTCTCTCAGGCGGGCAGTGAAGATAGCCAGGCAACATTGACCTTGGGACAAGTCAATTCAGGAGACGGCGTTATAGAGTCTCGTGCATCAACTATTGACCGCTTTGGTGGAGACCTTGATTTGATCCGTAACGTGCTGCGTACCTTTGGCCCTGAGATGGAAAAACAGCTTGTGCAGTTGCGTGATCAGATCCAGCGGCAAGATGCATCGGGAGCTGCGTTTGTACTCCATACCATTAAAGGTAGCAGCGGCACTATGGGCGCCAAGGCATTGTCGCTGCTGGCAGGCGACCTGGAGCACAAACTAAAATCTGCCGATTCTGAGTCTGTAGCCAGTCTTTTGGCCGACCCGATATGGTTTGACGGGTTGGGCAGGTTACTGCAACAGAGCCTTGAGCAAATGAATGCCGATTTTGCCCAGGACCTGCGTGTTGAAAGCAATGCTGACGAGGACTCCATGGCGTCGGCGCAATGGAGAGACTCCCTGGAGGAGATTTTGCTATTGCTGGAAACGGGAAACCTGCAAGCCATAGAACTGGCAGACGCATTGGCGCCAAAAATGCCGCACTCCCTGCGCCCACAGTTCGACGAACTGGTTGTCAGGGTGCAGTCGCTAGACTTTCGCGCTGCGATGCCGATTGGTCGTGATCTGCTGAGATCTGCCTGATGGAACAATCGATGGAAACCTGGTTACCCCATTCCTTTAAACGTCCAAAACTCCTTATTGTTGACGATCAACCGACTAATATCCGGGTACTTCATGAGCTATTTCGTGAGGACTGTGATGTGTTCATGGCCACCAGCGGTGAGCAGACAATCGGCGTATGCCAGAACCAACTGCCCGATTTGATTCTGCTGGACGTGGTCATGGAGGGTATGGACGGGCATGAAGTCTGCCGTCGACTCAAGGTTGATCCTATGACCCAAGGCATACCCATCATCTTCATTACCGCACAGCAGCAGGAGTCAGATGAGATGCAGGGGCTGGCGCTTGGCGCGGTCGACTTCATCACCAAACCCATCAATGCCACCATTGTCAGAGCACGGGTCAGAACACATCTGACCCTGAAACTACAGAGCGATCTGCTGCGTTCCATGGCGTTGATGGATGGGCTTACTGGAGTGGCCAATCGACGTAAATTTAATGAGGACATAATGGCGGGTTGGCGTCTGTGCTTTAGAGAGCAAAAGCCGCTATCGCTCATTTTGGTGGATGTCGACTATTTCAAACTCTACAACGACCGGTACGGACACCAGGCTGGCGATGATTGCTTGAAATCCGTTGCCCAAACGTTATCTGAAACAGTTAGACGGCCCTATGACCTGGTGGCTCGATATGGTGGCGAAGAGTTCGCCTGCATTCTGCCCAATACCGTGCTTTCGGGGGCGGTCGAGATTGCAGAAAGAATGCAGGAGCGAGTTCGGGCATTGGGCATCGAACATTCTGCTTCTGATGTAGATCGTGTTGTGACTGTTTCCCTAGGCGTTGCAACATTGACTCCTACTAGAGAACTTGAATTCCAGGCTTTGATAGAAGTTGCGGACAAGCAACTCTACGAAGCGAAGAAGGCAGGCAGGGCGCGGGTGAGTTCATCTGCGACGTCGTCCAGTTAAGCGTTTTTCCAATTGCTGACGGCATGTTCGGTTGGAGGCTTACTTTTTACAGCGACCCGGTAAAAGACCCTGGCCGGCACTATTGCGGTAGTTTGGCGATCACCTTGATCTCGAAGTCAAAGCCGGACAACCAGGTCACGCCTATAACGGTCGCCGTGGGGTAGGGCGCGTCGCCCCAGTACTCGGCCGCAACTTCCCAGATAGTTTCGAATTTCGAGTCGGGGTCTACGATGAAAATGGTCGTGTCGACCACATCCTCGAAACGACTGCCGGCCTCGGCCAGGATCGCATTGAGATGGGTGAAGGCCAGGCGAACCTGTGCCGCGAGGTCCGACTCGGCCGAGCCATCCTTGCGGCTGCCGACCTGACCGGATACGAACAGAAAGCCGTTGGAGCGAATCGCCGGCGAGTAGCGGTGCAGTTCGTACAGTGCATGGCGGTCAGGCGGGAAAACGACATCACGTTTGCTGATCATTGCATAGCTCCTTCGGGGCCATCGCGGCCCGCTGTTTACGATGGAGCCACTGTAGAAAGAAGGCAGACCTGGATAAACGGGCAACTCTGGTCATGACTGTTTGTAGAATCCAAATTATCCAGACCCGAGAGAGGCGTGAAATGGACCGTTTCGATGCAATGCAGGCCTTTGCCCGAGTAGTGGAAACCGGCAGCTTCACCAAGGCAGCAGCCACCCTGCACATGAGCAAGACCACTGTGACGCAGCTCGTTCAGCAACTGGAAGCGAGGCTACGCGTGCGCCTGCTCAACCGCACCACACGCAAGGTCAATGTCACCGCCGACGGCGCGGCCTACTATGAGCGCGTCGTCCGCCTACTGGTCGATATGGACGACGCCGAGACCAGCCTGTCCAGCGCATCGATGACACCGCGCGGGCGGCTGCGTGTGGATGTACCCAGTCCACTGGCGAGAATGCTGCTGATACCCGCCTTGCCGGGGTTCTTTGCTCGCTACCCGGAAATCCAGCTGACCCTGGGCGTGAGCGATCGCATCGTCGACATCATTGGCGAAAACGTCGACTGCGTGTTACGTGGCGGTGAGATCACCGATCAGTTCCTCGTGGCAAGGCATGTGGGCGATTTGAAACTGGGCATCTACGCCGCGCCCGACTATCTGCAGCGCTTCGGTACGCCGGAGCATCCCCGTGAGCTGGACGAGGGCAAGCACAGTACCGTCGGCTTCCTCTGGTTTCGTACTGGCAAAACCTTGCCTTACGCGATGCAGAGGGGTGAGGAGCGCATTGAGGCCCGAGGCCGCCCGCAATTGACGGTCGACGACGGCAATGCCTACCTCGCCGCTGGCCTGGCTGGGCTGGGCATGATCTGGCTACCGCAGTACATGGCCAAACCGCACCTGGCCAGCGGCGAGTTGCTGCCGCTGTTTGAGGACTGGCACATGCCGCCAATGCCGATGTATCTGGCATTCCCGCCGAATCGCCATGTCAGCGCCAAGGTGCGGGCATTTATCGACTGGGTGATGGAATTGATGGCCGAGCATGCGCCGGTGGTACGGTGAAACAGGTGCAAGCCATTTCAGGGGATAGGCATTCTAGACGTCTGCTTTTTTCAGTTCGCTGCCTGGCGCAAAGCACTGCAATCGATCCAAAGCAGCCGGTCAATCAAGGAAAGCATTAAACCACTGTACCAGCGCAAAGCATTGGCATCAGTCCGCAGCTTTTGGGTCTACAGTCTTGTATATCCGGCACTGGAAGAAACTGAAATGAACCTGTCGTCTTCGATCTCGCCGCCAAGGCATATCGTCCTGCTGGGCTATGGCGGTTTGCTACCGTTTTTGGGTCTCGCGCTACTCATCCTCACTTCTCAAGAATATCGACCGTTTTGGGCTGAGGCGCTGGTCAACTATGGCGCTGTCATCCTGAGCTTCATCGGCGCCTTGCACTGGGGCTTCGGTATGTCAGTGCAAAACATGAGTGCCGAACGGCGCCGCGACCGGCTTATATGGAGCGTCATCCCGGCTCTTATCGGTTGGCTCAGCACGTTGCTGCCGGTGCCATTGGGTTGCTTGCTGTTGATCGTCGGATTTGTCGTCCACTTCTGGCAAGACAGACAGTTGGTTCGGGTGGTGAGCCTGCAAGCCTGGTACCTGCCATTGCGATTGCGCCTGACTGCTGTGGCTAGCGTTTGCCTGCTTATTGGCGCAATCGCTTTAGTTGTTTATTCGTGAAACCGCGCCTGCCCGAATCGTCTGCAGTGCCGGGCAGTCGCTTGTCGCGGCTGATGCGTTTTGGCAGTTTGGCCTCGGGCGTGGTGGGCGGCATGCTGGCCGAAGGTGCGCGGCAGTTGGCTCAAGGTAAACGTCCGGCGTTCAGTGACCTGCTGTTGACGCCGGGTAATGCGCAACGGGTGGCCGAGCAACTGTCGCAATTGCGTGGTGCGGCCATGAAAGTCGGACAGTTGTTATCCATGGATGCGGGGGATTTGTTACCGAGCGAGCTTAGCGACATTCTTTCTCGCCTGCGTTCCGACGCGCATCCGATGCCCATGAGCCAGTTGGTAAAGGTCCTTAACGAAAGCTGGGGTAAGGGCTGGGAAGGGCGCTTCGAACGGTTTTCCTTCACGCCATTTGCGGCAGCATCCATCGGCCAGGTTCATGCTGCGCAAGGCAAAGACGGCCAGCGTCTGGCAATCAAAGTGCAATATCCAGGTGTGCGCGAAAGTATCTCCAGCGATGTGGATAACGTCGCTGCTTTGCTGCGCATGTCCGGGCTGCTGCCTCACGGCATGGACGTCGCTCCGCTGCTCCAGGAGGCCAAGCTTCTACTGCAAAATGAAGCGGATTACCTGAAAGAAGCCATGCACTTACAGCGCTTTCACCAACTGTTAGCCGACAGTCCGGACTTTCTGGTTCCTCGCCAGTATGTCGAGTTCAGTACGCCGAACATTCTGGTGATGTCCTTCGCCGACGGCGGCCCACTGGAGACCCTTGAACACGCGCCACAGGCAGAGCGCGACCGCATCATGACATTGCTGTTCGGCCTGCTTCTGCGCGAGGTGTTTGAGTTTCAGTGCGTCCAGACCGACCCCAACTTTGCCAACTACCGTTACCAGCCAGAAACCGGGCAGTTAGTGTTGCTCGACTTCGGTGCCACGCGCCTTTATAGCCGCAACAGCACCGAGGCATTTCGCAAACTGCTCGTTGCAGGCCTGCGTGAGGACCGCGCCGCCATCACCGAGGCAGCGCTAGATGTCGGCTACTTTCAGCCTGAAACCCTGCCCAGGCATCGGTTATTGCTGACTGACCTCATCTGCCAGGCCTGCGAGCCACTGCGGCATCAAGGTGCCTATGACTTTGCGATGTCCGACCTCGCAGGACGCTTGCGCGATGCAGGGTGGCAACTGGGTGCCGATCGCGATTTCTGGCACACGCCACCGGTGGATGTCCTGTTTCTGCATCGCAAGGTAGGTGGGTTGTATATGCTGGCTGCGAAACTGAAGGCGAGGGTGAATGTGCGATGCCTGTTCGAGCCTTACGTAATTTGAGCGTTTCCCGAACAAGTGAAAGGGCTTGGTTGAGCACCCCTTGATTGGGCCTGACCTTGCCCGCTGTTCCGATGAAGCTTGTAGTCCGCAGCGTCGCCCACAATGGCTATTCAGGTTTGGCGACTTGATTACAGACAATGCGATGCCTATGTGCTTTGTTCGCAGGGGCCATCGCACCCGCAAAGCCGCTTTTTTTATGGCGGCTGTGCGCGGGAGACCTTCGGGTCTGCCGGTGTTCTCTGTGCCGGTTCGCCAACCTGCGTACAGCTGCCACCCAATCGTTTGGCGACGACTGAGTGACGGCATTGAGCCAATCAAACAGAGATCTTCAAATGAATCGATACGCCCCCCTTTCCGGAATCGACGCGATTCCGGCCGCACTGCTCATCGACACTCAAGCCCCACTCGACGTCCTCCAAACAATGGCCGATTACCGCATCCGCACGGTCACGCAGGTGCTGGAAAACATCGCCTTCCGCGCCGAGATTGGTTGCGACACTGTCGTGCTGGCGGACTTTTCCAGACTGCTGGCCATTCCGCTGCGTGATGGTTGTGACCTGCTGGAAGTGATCGGTAAACGGTTACGGGCGCAGGCGTCGGCGTCGGCGTCGGCGTAAATCAAAACGGGCATCTTGAAGGTGCCCGTTTTTTTGTGGAACTGACACCCTGTCCTTTTTTAGCCGGCGTTCGGTGATTTTCAAGCCCAAGAGGATAAGCATCAGCTCTTTATCAGTGCTTATGGGTATGCGCAAAAAGCATTGAAACTAAAAACATTCAGCATTAGACGACATTGTTAGCGATCCTTAGTCTTCGCCACATTCCTGAGGCGCCTAACGCGCCCGGCATCTCAAAACAATCGAGGAATGGGCGATGTTTAAACGCACTGGTGGTCAGCTTGTCGTTGACCAGTTAACTCACGAAGGTGTGCAGACAGTGTTTTGCGTTCCGGGTGAAAGTTATCTGGAAGTGCTGGATGCATTACACGATTCACCGATCAAGCTGGTGGTTTGTCGTCAGGAGGGTGGCGCGGGTTACATGGCCGACGCCCACGCTCGAATCACCGGGAACACTGGCGTGTTCATGGTGACCCGAGGTCCAGGTGCGGCGAACGCCATGGTTGCCATGCACACCGCCTGGCAGGACAGCGTGCCTTTGGTACTGTTTGTCGGGCTCATTCCTCGCGCGGAAACTTACCGCGAGTCCTTCCAGGAGTTCGATCTGGATGGCTGGTTCGGTACTACCAGCAAAGGTGTGTTCCAGATTGAGCACGCCGAACGTATTCCTGAGATCGTATCTCGCGCCTTTGCGCTGGCGCGCACAGGTCGGCCCGGGCCGGTGGTGATCGGGCTGCCGGAAGACATGTTGCGTGATCGAGTGCAGGCGCAGGCCGTCCAGCCCATCCGCTCCCTGCAAGCTGTGGCCGGCCCGGATGCCATTGCCGAGCTGGAAAGTCTGTTGGCCGGTGCTCTGAAACCTTTGGTGATACTGGGTGGTGGGGGCTGGACGCCGCTGGCGACCCGACAGGTCCAGCAGTGGGCCGAGCGCTACGAGTTGCCGGTTGCCGTGGACTTCAATTGCATGGATCTGATCGACCATCGTTCGCCGTCTTTTGTCGGGTCGCTTGGCTATGGACGTTCAAGCGCCATGGCCGATGCCTTGCGTGACGCGGACCTGGTGATTGGCATTGGTTCACCGTTGGGCGACATCGTTACAGATAGCTGGGCGCTGCTCCCTGTGCAATGGAATGCAGCCACACTGGTGACGGTATTACCCGATACGGACTGCCTGGGTGCCGCGCATCCCCAAGCATTGCGGATCATCTCGCAAATGCCTGGATTTGCTCGCGCACTCGAGACCTTGACTCCCGCTTCGCCGCTGCCTTGGGGTGAGCGTACTCGAGCGTTGCGTCAGGACGGCGAACGCTATCGTCGGCCACCGCCACTGGGCGGGCGCATCGACCTCAATGTCATTTTCGAGCACTTGCAACAGTCCTTGCCAGAAGATGCGATCGGCACCTGGGGCGCGGGTAACCATGCCGGATGGGCCGGGCGCTACCTGCGGTTCAACGGTTATCCAGCGCAATTGTCGCCACGCAACGGTTCCATGGGCTACGGCGTTCCAGCTGCTATCGCGGCTGCCCTTGCACATCCGCAGCGGCAAGTGGTTTCGGTGGCTGGCGATGGCTGCTTCATGATGAACGGCCAGGAGTTGGCGGTTGCCCGAGGCTTGGGATTGAAGCCGTTGATCATCGTATTGAACAACGGCATGTACGGAACCATTCGAACCCACCAGGAAATTCATCACCCCCGACGCATCAGTGGTACCGATCTGGTCAACCCGGATTTCGCCGCCTACGCCCGCGCGTTTGGTGGTCACGGTGAAACGGTGACCGAGACTGAACAATTCGCCAGCGCACTTGATCGTGCTCTGTCCAGCGACACCTTCAGCATCATCGAAATACGCATCCCTCAGGACCTGCTGGGGCCAGATATGCGCATGAGCGATCTGCACCGCTGATTGTCTTCTCTCTCTCGCTAAGGAATTCCCATGGCTCAATTGACCCATGCTCAATGGCAGCAACGTGCGCTGTCGCTGTCGATTGAAACTCGAGCATTTATCGACGGGCGTTACACCGCGGCGTCGAAGGGTGCCACGTTCGAATGTGTGAGTCCGGTGGATGGCCGCGTACTGGGTCAGGTGGCAAGTTGTGATGCCGATGACGCGCAACTTGCCGTGGCGGTTGCACGCAAGGCATTTGAATCCGGGCACTGGTCACGCAAGGCACCCGTTGCCCGCAAGCAAATCATGTTGCGTTTCGCGGCGCTGATCGAGCAACACAGTGAAGAACTGGCGTTGCTGGAGACCCTGGACATGGGCAAACCCATTGCCCATGCCCTGGGTATGGACCTGGTGGCGACGGTCGACGCGATTCGCTGGAGCGGCGAGGCAATCGACAAGATCTACGACGAAGTGGCTGCCACGCCCCATGATCAATTAGGCCTGGTAACGCGTGAGCCGATAGGTGTGGTCGCGGCGATTGTGCCGTGGAATTTCCCGCTGATGATGAGTGCGTGGAAGCTCGGCCCGGCGCTTGCCACCGGCAACTCGGTGATTCTGAAACCTTCCGAGCGCTCGCCGCTCAGCGCGATTCGTCTGGCTCAACTGGCGCTGGACGCGGGCATTCCTGCGGGGGTGTTCAACGTTTTACCGGGTTACGGGCACACCGTGGGCAAGGCATTGGCGCTGCACATGGACGTCGACACGCTGGTGTTTACCGGGTCCACAGGTATCGCCAAACAATTGCTGGTATATGCCGGTGAGTCGAACATGAAACGTGTCTGGCTGGAGGCGGGTGGCAAGAGCGCCAACATCGTCTGTGCTGATGCTCCGGACCTGCAGGTGGCGGCGCAAGCCGCAGCAGCGGCCATTGCGTTCAATCAGGGAGAGGTCTGCACGGCGGGTTCGAGGCTGCTGGTGGAGCGAAGCATCAAAGAAGATTTTGTTGCCATGGTCATTGAAGCATTGCGGGCATGGGTACCTGGACATCCGCTAGACCCGTTGAGCATGGCGGGTGCCGTCGTCGACCACCAGCACCTGCAGAGTGTCTTGGCGCATATCGATAGAGCGCAAAGACAGGGCGCGATCTTGCGTGGTGGTGGTCGGCAAGTGCGTGCAGAAAGTGGTGGTGCCTATGTCGAGCCAACGCTGTTTGATGGGGTCGACAACGCCATGGATATCGCACGTGAAGAGGTGTTCGGCCCTGTGCTCTCAGTTATCTCTTTCGACTCTTTGGAGCAAGCGATTGAGATCGCCAACGACAGTCCTTACGGGCTTGCAGCAGCAGTCTGGACTCGGGATCTGTCGAGGGCGCACCTGGCCGCAAAAGCTCTGCGTGCCGGTAGTGTCTGGGTCAACCAGTACAGTGGGGGTGACATGACTGCACCGTTCGGAGGTTTCAAGCAGTCAGGTAACGGTCGCGACAAGTCGCTGCATGCTTTCGACAAATATACCGAGCTTAAAGCCACCTGGATTCAGCTGTAGCGGATTGTGGTGGCCCGCTCGATGCAGTCCGGCTCGAGCGGGTTTGCAAGTCAATTTGTGCTGATCAATACCATGCTTTTTAAGCATATATAGTCCAACAAATCAGCATTGGACGGCATGGTTAGCTGAATTTACGATCCTCCCACATCCAGCTACCTGTGGACCTGAATAATGAAAAAAATAAGCATTAGTGCGCTTGAGAAAGACATCGTTGCCGCGGTCGAGACGCTGCGCGACGATTCGATCGCCTTGCTCAGCGAGCTGGTATCCCACGCCTCTCTGCTGGGTGAAGAACAATCGGCGCAGAGCGTAATGGAAAGAGTGTTTGCCGATGAGCTCAAACTTGAAGTTCAGGCGCTGACGATCGACGAAAGCCAAATCAAGGATCACCCAGGGTACTCGCCATCGCTGGTTTCCTACGATGGTCGAGTCAACGTGATCGGCACGCATCGGCCATCAGTGGTGCAGGGCAAGTCGATTATTTTCAATGGCCATATAGACGTGGTTCCAGTAGGGGATGAGCGACTATGGACCCGGCCGCCTTTCCAGCCATGGGTCGACGGCGACAAGCTGATTGGCCGCGGCGCTTCGGACATGAAAGCCGGCATCGTCAGCTACATCATGGCGTTCAAGGCCTTAAAACGACTGGGCTACGAGCCTGCAGCCAAGGTCATTCTGCAGTCGGTGATTGAAGAAGAATGCACGGGAAACGGCGCGTTAGCCTGCCTGGTCGCCGGACACACTGCCGACGCTGCCATTATTACCGAGCCGACCGCAGGTTTGATGACGTGCCAGATGGGCGTGCTCTGGTTGTCCGTGGAAATTAGCGGCAAACCAGCACATGCGGCCCAAGCGACGCAGGGCAGTAGCGCGGTAGATTTTGCATTGGCGATGTTCGCCGGCCTCAAAACACTTGAAAGCGAGTGGAACGAGCCTGCGAACCGGCATCACTGCTACAACCACCATCCTAAACCGATCAACTTCAACTTAGGCAAGATCCAGGGTGGTGAATGGACGTCTTCAGTACCGTCGATGTGCCGTCTGGATATCCGCATTGGGTTTTATCCGGAAAAAACCGTGGAGCAGATCAAGGCTGAGGTCGAAGCTCGACTCGAAGCATTGTTCCTGGCGCATCCGGCTCATCTCTCTGCTCAGTACCACGTCACTTATGGCGGATTTCAGGCGCAGGGTTGTGAGATCGATATGAACCAGCCTGTGATCACCTCGCTACAAAAAACCTATGCCGATGTGATCGGTGAAGCAGTACCCCTGGTGACGTTCGAGGGCGCCACCGACGCGCGGTTTTTCAACTTGTACGGTGGGATTCCCGCAACGTGTTACGGCCCTGTCGGCGGCTCCATTCACGGCATTGACGAATGGGTTTCGATCGACAGCATGATGGATGTCACAAAGGTTCTAGCCGTGTTCATCGCACGCTGGTGCGGCCTCAACCCCGCCCAATAAAAAAACAAAAAACGCTTAAGTCCAAGTTTCTGCCTGCCATCACAAAAATTATAAGGCGTTCAGTTATGAATAAGGTTCGTTCGGCACCTCAGGTGGCCGGGTCGCTCGCGGCCGCTCTTTTTCTAGCTTCTATGGGGGTTCAGGCCAAGGAAACCGGCTTTGTCGAGGACAGTTCGCTGATGCTCAATACCCGAATGTGGTACTCGCACGAAATCGGCAGAAAGGACACCTACTTTTCCGCGCAGACCTCTGAAGGACGCAGGCCCGTTAGGGACCGGACAGCTTGGCTGGAAGGCTTCAAGCTCGACTACGTGTCCGGGTTCACCCAAGGCATGCTCGGTTTTGGCATTGATCTGTCGGCCTATTCTGCGATTGCGCTGGAGCGGAGCAAACTGGCGACCGCAGGTGGCAGCAATCGTTTGCTGGTCGACAAGGATGGCAATGTAGTTGATGACTGGAGCAAGGTCGGTGTCGCGGCGTTGAAGTTCAAGGTGTCCGACACGGTGCTTAAAGTCGGCAGACATCAGGTCAAGACTCCCGTAATGGGTTATTCCGATACCCGAACTCTGCCTGCGGCCTTCGACGGGGTCTCGTTGGAAAGTCATGACATTGAAGGCTTGACGATCAAATCCGGATACTTTGACCAGGCAACCCCGCGAACCGGTGCAGGCAGCCAGGACTTGACTCCCAGTTTCGGCTCACGTCTGGTCACCAGCGACTGGGTGGCCTACGCCGGTGCCGACTATCTGGTCAGCAATGGGTGGCGCGCCAGTGCGTATGCCTCGCGTTTCGAGGACATCTGGGATCGGCAATACCTGGGGCTGGGGCAGAAATTCAAGTGGGATGAGATCACCACAGATGTCCAGTTCGACTTCTACAACACCCAGTCCAGCGGCCGGGAAGTGGCGGGAACCATCGACCAGCAGGCGTATGGCCTGAGCATCACCCCGACCTACAAGAACCATACGTTGAAAGTCGGACTGCAGCAGATCAAGGGGGATGAATATTTCGACTATGTGGCCGAATCCAATGCGATCAATCTGCCGAACACAATGCTCTCGTATTACAACGGGCCAAATGAACGCTCATTCCAAGTCAACTACAGCAACGATTTCACGGCGTACGGCGTCCCGGGCTTCAAGACCATTCTCTGGTACATCAAGGGGTGGGGCATTGATGGCACTGACTATGATGGCGGCCGCAACGGCATCTATTCCTCCGTCCTCAAGCAGAGTGATGAAAGCCACTACGAAGTTGGAACCTTCGTCAGTTATGTCGTCCAGTCCGGACAGCTGAAAGGGGTCAACCTACTCAGCGGATACGCCTGGCATCGCGCGAGTGAAAATCAGATCGAAGGCAACCTTGAAGAATTTCGCCTGATCGTCAACGTACCATTCAAAATTTTCTGAAGCGACGCCGCTCGAAAAAACCTATAACAGCTAAGAAAAACGGAGTACGAATGAAATCCACCACACTCCCTGTGAGATCGACTGACGAGCCGGGATCTGTCCCGGTGAGTCTCGATGCGGCGCAGACACGCAAAATCGTGATCGCTGCCTATATCGGTACTGCCCTGGAGTGGTACGACTTTTTCCTGTTCGGCACCGTGGCGGCGATCGTATTCGCGCCGCTGTTTTTCCCTGGTGACGTCCCGGCTATCTCGATCATGGGAGCATTCTTAAGTTTCGGTGTTGGTTTTGCTGCCCGCCCCCTGGGAGCAGTGATTTTTGGGCATATCGGTGACAAATATGGGCGTCGCAGCGCATTGGTCATCACCGTGATGATGATGGGACTGGCCACGACCATGATCGGCTTTTTGCCGACCTACGCCACGGCCGGTATCGTCGCCCCGATTTTGCTGACTATCCTGCGTGCCGTACAAGGTATTGCTGCAGGTGGTGAATGGGGCGGTGCAACATTGCTGGCGATCGAATATGCGCCACCGAAAAAGCGCGGCCTGTACGCTGCCATTGTGCAGCTGGGTTCGCCGACGGGCACCTTGCTGTCGTCGGGTGCTGTCGCCCTGGCCGCTTCTTTGCCGGGCGACGCGTTCCTGGAATGGGCGTGGCGGGTGCCATTTGCGGTGTCCATCGTGCTGGTTGGCGTAGCACTGTGGTTGCGCTGGAAAGTCGAAGAGACTCCGGCTTTTCAACGCCTGGCCAGTGAGAACAAAACCGAGAAAATGCCGGTGCTCGAACTATTCCGCCAAGTTCCTGGACGGCTCGTGCTGGGCATCGCCACCTATCTGTATTGCAATGCCGGTTTCTTCATCATCACCGCGTTCATGATCAGCTATGTCACCAAGACGCTGAACTTGCCTAGCCACGTCATTCTCACGGCGTTGACCTGTGGAGCGATCATGCAAATGATCACTCTCGTGGTGTCCGGCAAGCTGGCTGATCGGATTGGCTCGACGCAAACGGTGATCATCGGCTACATCATTACCCTGGCCCTGGCTTTCCCGATCTTCTGGCTGGTTGATACCCGTGAACCCATGTACATAAACCTTGCAATGATCCTCGGCCTTGGGTTGTCAACCGTGGCCTACGCCCCCATCGGCAATGTCCTGACTCGGCTGTTTCCCGCGCACTTGCATTACAGCGGTCTGGGGTTGTCGGCCAATCTTTCCGGCCTGATCGCAGGGTTCATGCCGGCTCTGGCCACTGGGTTCCTGATGTTGTCGGATGGCAAGTCATGGGGGCCTGCGCTGCTCCTCAGCCTGATCGCCGCCATCTCGCTGAGCGCTACGGTCATTACGTTATTCGTAACTCGCCATCAGCCTGACTGAGTTTCCCTCAGGGTGATTGGCTTTACGGCAATCACCCTTTTTTCAACACGTATGGCTTCTCCTGGTTTCGCCAAGGGCAGGAGAGTTGTGCCTGTTCGTTAAAGAGAGTTCCAATGAAATCCATCTATCCGCTGCTGTTCGTTTCAATGCTGGCCGCTGCACTCACCAGCGCTGCACAAGCCAGCGTGCCCGATGACTGGGTCAAGGCCGCCGCCTTGCTGGAAGAGCCGGCGGTCATCGCACTGCGGCACAAAATCCACCAGCACCCCGAGCTCGGCAACCAGGAATTTAAGACTTCCAAGCTGGTCGCTGATCGCCTCCAGTCGCTTGGCATTGATGTCCGGACTGGCGTCGCTAACACCGGAGTTATTGGTGTTCTCAAAGGTGGCAAGCCAGGACCGGTAATGGCCTTGCGCGCGGACATGGACGCATTGCCAGTGCAAGAACCTGCAGGTCTGGCCTTCGCGAGCACGGCACGAGCGCAATATCAGGGCAAAGAAGTCCCAGTGATGCATGCCTGTGGGCACGATGCCCATACCGCAATGTTACTGGGGGCGGCGAAGCTGTTGGCCGATCACCGGGAGCAGATTGCGGGTACCGTGGTGTTCGTGTTTCAGCCAGCGGAGGAGGGTGGCGCGAACATCGACAACTTCACCCAGGGCGCCGAAATCGGCGCACGAAAAATGATCGCCGAGGGCGTGCTGGTCAATCCGAAAGTCGACGCCATCTTTGGTTTGCACGTCATGGCCGGGGTGCCGAGCGGACACATCCGCTATAAACCGGGGCCGACCCTGAACAGTGCCGATGGCCTGCGCATTACCGTAACCGGACGCCAGGTGCATGGATCTATGCCATGGAAAGGCGCGGATCCGGTAGTTGCCGGTGCGCAAATGATCACTGCCATGCAGACGCTCATCAGCCGTCGCGCAGACCTGAGTCAAGGCATGGGCGTCGTTACTATTGGTGCAATCAACGGCGGGACGGTCGGCAATATCATCCCGGAAACCTTGTCGATGCTGGGCACGGTGCGCACCAACAACAATGAGATCCGCGACGGCATCCTCAGTCAATTGCCGCCGATGATCGAACATGTTGCCCAGGCTAATGGGGTTACCGCCAAAGTTGAACTCGCGGAGTACGCGCCGGTGCTGATGAACGATAAGCGCCTGACTCGCATGATGGCGGCCTCGATGAAAAAGGCCGCTGATGGCAACGCTAAACTCACCCCGAACTTCTCTCCCGCGAGTGAGGACTTCGCCCATTACGCGAGCAAGGTCCCTGCGCTGTTCGTGTTCCTCGGAGCAACTTCTCCGGACCAGGACATGCTCAAAGCACCCGTCAACCACAGCCCGTTTTTTACCGTTGACGATGCCACGCTCAAAACCGGTGTGCGGGCCCATGTCGAGTTCATTCTCAACTATCCGCTGATCGCGGGTTTGGGGGGCAAGTCGTCATGATCGATCAAGCCAAAGTGACACGCCGCACGCTGCTGCGGTGGATAGGCAATACGGCCGGTGCTGCCGCAATGTATCAGGCCATGAGCGCCTTGAGCTTTGCCGGCGAGTCGACCTACGCGGGGGATTTTAAGCTGAGCCAGGCACCGAAAGGTTCGACAGTGCTGGTCCTGGGTGCTGGTCTCGCGGGCATGACCGCTGCGTATGAGCTGCGCCAGGCCGGTTACAAGGTCAAAGTCCTGGAATATAACGCCAAGGCCGGAGGCCGTTGCTGGACCTTGCGTGGCGGTGATCGCTTCACCGAATTGGGGGGTGCCGTCCAGGAGTGCCGCTTCGATCCGGGCCTGTATTTCAACCCGGGGCCTTGGCGAATTCCCTACCATCACCACGCCATTCTGGATTACTGCAAAAAATTCGAGGTCAAGCTCGAGCCCTTCGTGCAGGTGAACCACAATGCGCTCGTGCACAACAGCCAGGCGTTCGCTGGAAAGCCCAAGCGCTACCGCGAAGTCCAGGCCGATTACCAGGGCCATATTGCCGAGCTGCTGAGCAAGGCCGTCAACCAGGGCGCGCTGGATCAGGAAGTTACGGCCGAAGATCGGCAAAAACTCCTGGAAAGCCTTCGGGTCTGGGCTGGCCTTGATGCCGATAATCAGTACCGCCAGTCAACGACCAGCAGCCTGCGTCGCGGCTTTGCCGTGGATGCCGGTGGCGGCCTGATGCCGGCAGCCCAGCCCTCGCCAATCATCGAGCGCCAGGCGCTGCTGCAGTCAGGCATGTGGCTGTACCTGATGGTCGGTCAGTTGCATGAATTCCAGACCACCCTGTTCCAGCCAGTAGGAGGGATGGACATGATTGCCCAGGCGTTCGCCCGCCAACTGCAGGGGGTAATCCAGTTCAATTCCAAGATTACCCGCATCCAGCAGAACGCCCAGGGTGTGAGCGTCACCTGGGAAAACAGCGAGGGTGGCCAACCCCTGCAGGAGCAGGCGGATTGGTGCGTTTGCACGTTGCCGCTGTCGATCCTGAGCCAGATCCCGATCGACTGCGGCGCGCCGATGCAGGCAGCCATTCGCGCGGTGCCATACAACGCCTCGGTGAAAATCGGCTTGCAGTTCAAACGACGGTTCTGGGAACAGGACGAACATATCTATGGCGGTGTGAGTTACACGGACTCACCCATGCAGCAGATCGGTTACCCCAATTGCGATTACGGCAGTCGTGGCAAAGGCGTGTTGCTGGGTGGCTATCTCTGGGAGAACAACAACGCTTTCGAATTTACTGCCATGACACCTGAAGAGCGCATCAGAAAAGCTGTCGAATACGGCGCTCAAGTTCACCCGCAATACCCAGCCGAGTTTGACAACGGCATCGCCGTCGGCTGGCATCGTGTGCCTTGGAGCAACGGGTGTTATGGAGCGTGGACCGAGGCATCGCGGGAAGCTCACTACAACAATCTGTGTCAGATCGATGGTCGCCTGGTACTGGCCGGGGAGCATGTCTCGCACCTGCCGGCCTGGCAGGAAGGCGCCATCCTTTCAGCACAGGATGCGATCACCCGTCTGCATGCGCACATTGTCGCCCATGCAAGCGCGAAGGTCTGAGGAGCAGTAAATGAAACGACGTTATTCAGCCTTACTGTTGATCTTGTTGGCGAGTGGGCACGCGCATGCGCTGGACCCGCAAGTGTCCGCTCCCGGCAAACATTTTGAGCAACGAGAGGGCGAGGGCCTGTTCAAGGCCATCTGTCAGGGGTGTCACATGGCAAAGGGTCAAGGTGCGCAGGGTGCTGGAGCCTATCCGGCTTTGGCAAACAATCCGCGGCTGTCTGCGGACGCTTACCCGGTGTTCATGGTGGCTCAAGGGCAGGGCGGCATGCCTGCCTTCAAGAGCTTCCTCGACGACGAACAGATCGCTGCGGTAGTGACCTACATCCGCACGCACAACGGCAATGCATTCAATGAACCGGTAAACATGGCAACGGTAAAAGCGCTGACAGGCCGCTGAACTGACCACAAAATTGAGGGAAAACGATGCTTATTAACTCCATCCATCAGGCGCTTGGCGCTACTCTGGGACTATTTATGCTGCTCGCTCAGGCCAATGCCGGTGAATTGATCCGCCACAAAATTCCCAATACCGATTTTCCGGTCGCATTGGCAATTGAGATTCCGGCAAACTCCACGTTGGTGAATTTCAGTGGCGCGGTGCCCGCGATTATCCATGCCGATCAGGATAAAAACACCGTCGCCGCCTATGGCGATACCCAGGCGCAAACGGTAAATGTACTGCAGGGTATCGAAACGTCGCTGAAGCGCCTTGGTCTGGGCATGGCTGACGTCGTGAAAATGCAGGTGTACCTGGTGGGGGATCCGGCGAAGCAAGGCAAAATGGATTTTGCCGGTTTTATGAAGGGCTACACCGGCTTTTTCGGCACTGCACAACAACCGCTCCTGCCGACTCGTTCCGTGTTTCAGGTGGCCGGTCTTGCCAACCCGGGGTATCTGGTTGAAATAGAAGTCACCGCGGTTCGTCCCTGAACGAGTGATACGCTGAGAGCGCGGTCATCAAGCTGCGCTTCATTTCTCGAATGCACAATGGTACAGGTGCCATGAACTTACGCCGTGTCGAGTGTTTTCTCGCCGTAGTCGATTTTGGTACGGTTACCGCTGCCGCCCCGCAATTGCATATGGCCCAGCCGGCCCTAAGTCGTCAGATACAGAGTTTCGAAGGCGAACTAGGCTTCAAGCTGTTCGATAATCAACGCAACCGCCTGCGACTGACACCCGCTGGCCGTGAGCTGGTGCCTTTGGCGCGACAACTGTTGAGCAACGCACGGTCGGTAAAAGCTGCGGCACAGAGCTGGTCGAAGGGGCATATCCAGCGCCTGCATCTGGGCGCTACCTATGCCACGATCGCCGGTCTGATCGCGCCTTTTATCAGCATGTTGAAAGCCGAGGACCCATTGATCCTCACCCATGAGTCGTCGCATTTCGGTTTGCACGAACTGCTGCATAGCGGGATGGACATGGTGGTCTCGCCCATCACTCCGCAGCAAGATTGCGCCACTTTGCAATTAGGCCTGGTGCCGCTTCGAGCCTATGTGAACAGCGACCATCCTTGGGCCATTAAAAAGATGAGCAGGGTTACGCTTGCTGAATTGGCGGATCAGCCCCTGTTGTTGCCTAGCAGCTCCAGTGTCAGTCGGATTGAGCTGGATCTGGCCATGACACGCGAAGGTTTGCGGTATTCGTCGGTCGAAGAGTGTGACCAATCACCCATCATCCAGGCACTGGCGGCTAATGGACGGGGAGTGGGTGTTGTCACGGATTTGCCGCGCTACGGGCTACATGGTGTGCTGATCCAGGCATCGGCACGGACACCGGAGGTGAATCTTGGGGTGACTCTGCATGCCGCATGGGATCGTCAGCATTACAGCACTCTGACGCTGGAAAGCCTGGCGCAGCGCCTTAAGGCTTTCTTGCACAGCATCCATTAGCTCGTTGTAGGCTCTTCCCGAGTGGTCGGCATCAGAACCATTGCGTCGCACCCTCGGACGAAGGTTCTGTGCATGACGCTTCGTGATCTGGTTGTTTGCTCACCGGTATGACCAAGCCAAGCTTCACCGGCCACGCTTTTAGGAAGGCCCAAAATTTAAATGGAGACCTGCAACTCCGGGCGTTGAGCTTGACCAGAGCAAAGCGCGGGCTCTGGCGGTGTGATCACTCTGCTTTAATGTGTTGGTCATACGCTTCCAGTTGGCGGAATTGGTCTCGTTAAGAAAAGCGCCCAAAGGACACCCCTCAATGTCATAACAATTTCGATGCTTGACATAACCAGGATGGCGAATCTATGAGCGCACAGACAATTAGCGAAGATGGGAATGAACACCTACGTCTACTTTTCCAGCACACACCTGGATTCATGTGTGTACTTCGCGGCCGGCAGCACATCTTTGAGCTCGCAAACGACGCTTACTATCAGCTGATTGGTCACCGTCAGATTCTAGGCTCCGCGTTAGCTGACGCTCTCCCCGAAGTAATAGAGCAGGGTTATCTGGATAAGCTAGACCACGTCTTTGCTACGGGCGAACCTTTCATAGGGCGCGCTCTGCCGATTAAATTACAATGTGTGTTAGATGGTCCACTGACGCAGTGCTATATCGACCTGATTTACCAACCAATTCGAGCTTCTAGCGGTCAGATATCCGGAATATTTGTTCAAGGCCACGATGTCACAGAAGCGCATAACCTCGCCCAGGATATTTCTTACCAGGCCGCTCACGATTCTTTGACAGGACTGTACAACCGTCGAGAGTTTGATAAAAAAAGTCACGAACTCGACAGGTTTTCTGGCACTCACGCCTTGTTGTACATGGATTTGGACCATTTCAAAATAATCAATGATCGTGGTGGCCATGATGCAGGCGATGCTTTGTTGCGGAAGGTGGCTGCAATTCTAAAACAGCATGTAAGACATACCGATCTCCTGGCGCGCCTCGGCGGTGACGAATTTGCCCTGATCTTGCGTGACTGCTCTGAAACAGATGCCATAGAACTGGCACACACGTTGCGCAGTAAAATTCGTGACATTCCTTTTTTTTGGAACGAACGGCGTTATAGCGTGACCCTCAGCGTCGGTCTTGTGGGATTTGGTACTCTTCAGTTCCTTCCATTCAGTGAGGCTTTGAGTCTAGCCGATATCGCTTGCTTTCTAGCCAAAGAAAAAGGTCGAGACCGAGTCCAAGTTAGCCACGCCGACGATTTGGAAATCACTGAACGGCAGCGTGACATGGACTGGGTCAATCATATCAAGGATTGCATTAGGGACGATCGAGTCGTACTTTATGGACAACGCTTCACCGCCATGCTGGTGCAGGACCACGGTTCAGTCGAGTGTCGTGAAGTACTGGCCCGTTTGTTGGATACTGAAGGTAATTTGATTTACCCGGGATCGTTTATACCCCCAGCCGAACGCTTTGGCATTATTGACGAACTAGATCGCCATATTATTCGCAAAGCGTTCTCGAACCTGCAAAGTTTGCCGGTACATCAACGGGCCAAAACTCGCTATTTTATTAATGTATCGGGCGTCACCTTAAGTACCCCTGGTTTTTCTGCATACATTGCACGGATGCTAGCTGACTACGTGGATGTGCAACCGTGCCAGGTATGCTTCGAAGTGACAGAAACAGCGGCCATCTGGAGCTTGCCGCACACCGCTGCAGTTATCCAACAGCTCGTCGATCAAGGGTTCAGTTTTGCGCTGGATGATTTTGGCAGCGGGATGTCTTCCTTTTCTTATCTTCAGCAATTGCCCGTCCAGTACGTCAAAATAGACGGCGAATTTATCAAAGGGATTCTGACCCATTCGGCAGGTGCCTCTATCGTAGAAGCCGTTGTGAAGGTCGCTCGTGCGATGAATATTTTAACGGTCGCCGAGTCGGTTGAATTTCCCGAGTTCCTGCCCCTATTGCTAGAGATCGGTGTTGACTACGGCCAAGGATACGCGCTGCATCGGCCAGAGCCACTGTAGGTCAGTACTCGTAGAGGGGAAACGCAAGCCAAGAATCACCTGCGAGGCTGATGTTCTAAAACCCGCACCATGTAAAATGTAAAAAAGCCGTTTTGAAGTAAGCGGCCCACAAAACAGCAACTGTCCTGACGCCCCAATATTTAAAAGTGTGCCGTCATTGGTGCGGGCTTACGAGGTGATTACCAAAGCAGTATGTTAATCCGACACTGGGAGTGTTTGCTGCATGTCGTGAAATAGCCAGCGCGGGATGTCGTGCAGGAGGGTTAGGTAGAAGACCCAACGGATACCATGCGAAGATACACTCTACTTGACCACCTGTTTTATTAACGCGGAATAATTACCGACAACTTGGTAATTCATGCGCGCTTGATCGATGCTATGCCCCGCGCGACTTCGCCGTAATTCCCCCGTCATCCGTCGGCAATTGCACGCGTACTTCCGGGTCCTTGGCCTTGGCCGACTTTAGGTTGAAACTCCAGCAGATCGGGCTGGATTTCATCTTGTTGAGAAACAGTTTGCCGGGGCCGTTGATGCTTACCACCAGCGGATCCTTCTGCTCTACCGGCGCCACGGTTTCGGTCTTGGGCACGTTGATCGGGATGGCGCTGGTTAGCACTGCGGCGGTCACGATAAACACCACCAGCATCACATCCACACAGGGGTGTCACCTTGATTTCGCTCAGCACCTCATCACTGTTTTGCACAGAGATGACCATATGAGGCCGCCTGCTTCATTTTCTGCGTACCGTCCTGAGCTGTAACAACGGTGGCGCCAGACAGGGATCACCATAGTGCCAAGGTGTAACCGAGGATTATTCGGTTCTCATCGACAGCGGTGGTCAAGCCATTGCCTGAGCGAAACGTCACGTTGCGCCACCGTACGCTCACGTCCTTTAATACGCCGCTCTGGATGACATACGCGATATCGGTGTCGCGTTCGCGCTCTATGCCATTATCGAGGCTGGCGGTCTTGGCGTGACGGCCGTTGGTGTAACGGGTCATAAAGGTTAGGCCGGGAATGCCTTGGGCTGCGAAGTCATAGTCATAGCGTAGTTGCCAGGAGTCCTCGTCTGCTCGGGTGTAGGTGTTGTAGGTCACCAGGTTGACCACGTAGGGATCGCCACCGTTGAGAAACGGGAAGGCGCTGGCTCCGGACAACTGCTGCCAGGTGGCGCTGACTTTGTGCGCGCCCTTAACCAACGTGAACATGCTGTTGAAGTTGCGGTTGTCAATGCGCCCGGCGCGTTCGGCGCCGTCGCCGCGGCTGTCGAAGTAGCGCAGGTCGCTGCGCACGCTGAAGCCATTGCCCAAAGGCTGGGTGTGCACCAGACCGACGAAATGCTGGCGATAGATCTGATCGAGCTTACCGTAGTAGTAGCTTAGGTTCAGTTGCGGGTTGAAGGCGTAGCTGCCACCGGCAAAATCGAAGTGATCGCTGCTGGAGATGCCGTAGCCGATGTCGTCATTGCTCGACGAGTCGCGCAGATTGGTTTTGGTCAGACGTCCGGTATTGACCGTCAGGCCGCTAATTTCCTGGCTGGTCAGCAAGCCGCCCTGGAAAGTGGAGGCCAGCATACGGTTGTCATTATAGGTCGCCACTGGTAGCAGCGGTTGTAGGGTACCGATTTTCAGTACGCTTTTGGATGCGCGTAATTTGCCGGTCAAGCCCAGCGTGCTGAACTCGTCGGCCGGTTCGTGACTGTCGGGGCCATATGGCAGCAGACCGGTTCCCCGCCGGTCAGGGCTGGAGTCGAGCTTGACCCCCAATTTCCCGAGGGCATCAAGGCCAAAGCCGAACCTGCCATTGGTGTAGCCAGACTCGATTCGCGCCGTGAAGCTCTGGGCCCATTCAGCGGCGATGGATTGCGGGGCATTGTCCTGACGGAAATCGCGGTTGAGGTAGAAGTTACGCATTTCAATTCGGGCCTTACTGTCATCGATAAAGTCAGCCTTAGCGGGGGGAGAGAGCGCGGGTGCGCTAATTATGATCATGACCAACATCAGTTTTTTACGGGCGTGAATGTACGCGGGATTCATTATTTTTATTCCCTTGAAGCAGGCTGTTTTTCATTCAGGAAGGTGGTGAGCCAGTTTCCGGCTCACCTCGATTCTTCAGAGCGAACCTTTAATGGTCGCCCTTCGGGTATTAATTTAAAAACGGCGCCACCTCTATTCTCTAGTGCGCATTGGCAGTAGCCAAGCGAGCGGAGCTTTTCTTGCCAGGTAGGTGACTGCGTACTAGCAACAACGCGATGACGGCGGCGGCCATGCCGGCGCCGAGCATTACCAGGAAGCCTGAGAGGCCGCCAAAAGTAATTACAGCCGCTCCAATGAAGGCACTCAAAATGCCCCCAATCCTGCCGAATGCCAGGGCTGTAGCCATGCCAGTTGCACGAACCTCTGTCGGATAGACATGGGCGCACAAGCCATAGAGCGAGGTCTGTACGGCGTTAACAAAGAAACCGTGGACGCCAAAGCCGGCAATGACTAAACCCGCGTTATGACTGATATCGAGGCCCAACATCGCAAAAGCGCTCAGGGCGGCTAGGGACCCACAGATCAACAAAGGAACGCGTGACCCAAATCTGGTGATGGCATAGGCGCAAAATAGCGAACCTAGCACCCCCCCCAAGTTATGGGCGGCCAGGGCCTGACTGGCCAACGCCATTGACAGGCCCTCGGCCGATAGTACGGCCGGTAGCCAGTTGAAAGCGCTATACAGTGATAGCACGACGCTGAAAAATGCCAGACATATGGCGATAGTGTCCCGCGCGAAAGCCGCCTGAAACAGAGCTTTAAAGCCTAACCTCTTAGGTGATGGACGTTCTGCACTGTCGGCGAACTCAGAACTCTCTGAGATCGTGTGCCCCATGCGTTTTAGAATATGGATAAGTTCGGGCCAGCGTCGTTGGTGGCGCGCCAAATAGCGAGGGGACTCGGGCAGAAACACGAAGAGCAGCAAACTTAACAATATGGGCATTGAACCGCCAACCCAAAACAACCACTGCCAACCATGGCGAGATAGAACCCAAGCAGCAAAAAGTCCGGCGATCATCCCGCCGAGAGGGAAGCATACGATGGTCAGGGTTATAGCCATTGTGCGCTGACGAGCAGGGGTGTATTCGGCGGTGAGAGTGGCAGCGCAAGGCAATGCTGCGCCAATGCCCAAACCTGCTATAAAACGCAAAATCGTGACGCCCTCAACGTTCGAGGCAAAGCCGATTAGGATAGTAGCCGTTCCAAATAGCAAACAGCTGGTCGCTAGCACTCTACTTCGTCCAATGCGGTCTGCCAGACAACCACCGCAAGCCATGCCTATAGCCATACCAATAAGGCCAGCTGCTAATACCGAGCTAAACGCGGCGCGGGAAACACCCCATTCTTCCATCAATTGGGGGATAGCGAACCCGATCAGCTGTGAGTCGAAACCATCAAGAATTATCGCCATTGCGGCCATGAAAATGACTAATTTCTGCATGCCCAATAAGGGGCTGCTATCGAGAAACATGCCAATATCAATTTTTTGAATTGGCGCGCTTGTAGAGTTCATACTTTGCCCTCCACCGTTTTAAAAACGTTAGTTCGGCAAATATTTGAATGGTCTAAGGGCGTGACTTGAGAAACGCTGCATAGCGTCATGTCTGCGACTCCTGAGCGATAATTGTTTTTATTAGGGCGTATCTAAACGTTAAAAAGCCGCTGCTGGGCATGCCCAGTCGCGGCTTGCTGCCTGGCATAGCAGGGGGGTTATGGGTTCTTAACTGGCCCTTGGTACTGAACCACGGTCTGCTCTATCGCACCGAACACGGATTGGCCATCAGCATCCAGCATTTCTACTCGCACGCGGTCACCAAACTGGAGATGAGGGGTATGCATCTCACCGGTCGCTAGTTTCTCCAGCATCCTCTTTTCCTGAATGCAGGCTGTGCCCACCGAAGTGTCACGGTTCGATACTGTGCCGGAGCCGATAATGGTTCCGGCTCGCAGTTCGCGAGTTTGTGCGGCATGGGCGATCAGGCGAGGGAAGTCAAAGTAGCAGTCAACACCTGCATCTGGCTTGCCCAGGAGGCTGTCATTGACGTGGCAGATCAAGGGAAGAAGCACCTTGCCGCCATCCCAGGCTCCACCCAGCTCTTCAGGGGTTATGGCAACCGGAGAAAATGCGGTAGAAGGCTTCGAGACGAGGAAGCCAAAGCCCTTTGCCAACTCGGCTGGCATGATATTGCGCAGGCTTACGTCATTCAGAATCATGACCAGCTTGATGTGCTTGCTTGCTTCCTCGACGGAAACGCCCATGGGTACGTCGTCGGTCACGATGGCGACCTCACCCTCCAGGTCAATTCCCCATTCAGATTTGGCTACCAGGATTGGGTCGCGAGGTCCGATAAAGGAATCCGATGCGCCCTGATAAAGCATGGGGTCGTGATAGAGCTGTTCTGGCATCTCCGCGTTGCGCGCTTTACGTACCAACTCTGCATGATTGAGATATGCAGAGCCATCGCACCACTGGAAAGTACGTGGCAGAGGCGACTCCAGCTGGCATTGCTCAAAATCAAAAGCGCCGAGCGCCTGGCCGGCGTTGAGCTTATCGGAGAGTGCTTTCAGCTGTGGTTGTACTTTTGGCCACTCTTCAAGTGCTTCGAGCAACGTCGCTGCAATTCCCTCTGCTGGAACGGCCTTTTTGAGGTCACTCGAAACTAGAACTAGTGCACCGTCGCGACGGCCATTTTTTAGTGATGCAAACTTCATATTATTTTCCTTACTAAGGGTTGCGGAGAGAGCTGCTTCGAGCCTCAGGGTTTAATCCAAGCGGCCAGATGCTCCAGCGTGAGAGGTAAATCGGCGAGGTTGGCTAGGCCGTCGAAGACATACCTGTCAGGGCGCAGCAGCACCGCTGCGAGATTGTTGTCCTTTAACCATTGCTGAGATCTCAGACCTCCATCGCGAATAACCTTGACGCCGAGGACTTCCAGCAGTCCTCCGGTCTCCGCTGTCAGCTGATGGGCTTGAGTTGCTTCGATCACTAAGCAGAAGTGTGGACCGACCAGGTCATCCAGCCAGTGGCCGTCGGGCAGCACGGATTGGAAGCCGATCTTGCCGACGATTCCTTCTGTTCCCATATGCACGCCGGGGCCTAAAGTTGGGCGGGGGAAAGGAAAACAAAGGCCCTTACTCTTAAGCTCGGTATTGCGCACGGATGCCGCCTGGGGGCACGTCTCCTGAATGATCCCGCCTAGCTGTACGGCAAGGTCGACGAATTCACGGGCGTGTGGTTTACGCTCAGGCTCGTAGGTGTTCAGGATCCCAGCGCTATCAGGATGGGCTATGGCCTGCGCAAGTTTCCATGACAGATTGGCTGCGTCACGCGCAGCGGCGCACAGTCCTTGGCCGAGGAACGGCGGCGTCTGGTGGGCCGCGTCTCCGGCGATAAACAGGCGACCCTTTTGCCATTCCTGACTGATCAAGGAGTGGAACATATAGGTGGCCGCACGCTCCAGCTTGCCTTGAGAAGGCCTTACCCAAGGCGCCAATAGTTCCCAGACTTTCTCCGGGTGAGTGATTTCGGTCTGGTCGTCGCTGTCCAGCAGCATGATTTCCCAGCGCCTGCGAAGTGGCGTGATGTAGTTCGAAGTGGCTGGGCGGGACGGGTTGCAGTGCTGCACGGTGTGCTCAGGGAGGTCCAGTGGTCGATACAACTGCACATCGACGACTAACCACGCTTGGTGCAGGCCGAGATCCTCGTGGCTTTCGCCTATCCACTGGCGAACGATCGAGCGGGCTCCGTCACAACCCACTACATAGCGAGCTTCAATTTGCTCACTCTGACCTGTTTGGCCATTCAGTACACTCAGAGTGACCCCTACATCATCTTGACGAAAATCCGTCACCTGTACGCCTTCACGCAACTCTACATGGGGGAAACGGGAGAGGCCGGCACGAACTGCCTTTTCAAGGTCGGGTTGATGGAAGTAGTAGTCGTTATGCCATCCCTGGTCACCCAGACCCTGTTGGCCCTCCCGTACCACCAGGGTTTCTCCCTCGGCATCCACCCAGTGCATGCCATGCCCAGGGCGGCTTAATGCCAGCACTTCATTAGCCATACCAGCCGCTTGGATGATGCGCATGGTTTCCCCGTCGATATGAACTGCACGGGGTATCTCCAGCACTCCAGCTGCTCGCTCAAGCACCAGCGTGCTTACGCCCAATTCCCCCAGAAGATTGGCGAGGAGGGCGCCGGTGGGCCCGCAGCCGATGATAACGACGTCTTTCATTTTTATTCCGCCTTGTTTGTCACAATATGAGAATAATGGTATTTATAGGTGGCGGTGTCAAAGAAAAAATTGAGAGGAAATCACAATGAGCAAAAATACTGGATTGAAGTTCAGCCACATGGGCATCTTCGCCCGGGATGTCGAGGCGCTAGGAGCCTTCTACTCTGAGGTTCTGGGTTTCACCATTACGGATAGGGGGAGCTTGGAGGGGCCGAACGGGCGCATCGACTTGGTATTCACCAGTCGCGATCCGGATGTGCACCATCAGATAGTTTTGGTCTCGGGACGCCCGGAGCATCTCGACTTCAATGTCGTCAATCAAATCTCGATGACGGCAGACTCGATAGAAACGCTTCAGGCGTTTCACCAGCGGCTCAAGGAGGCTCCGGTCACGGAGTTGGCGCCAGTTACTCACGGCAATGCGCTATCACTGTATTTCCGCGACCCGGAGGGCAACCGTATCGAAATCTATGTCGATACACCTTGGTACGTTAGCCAGCCGATGCGAGTGCCAATGCCGATTGAGTTACCGCCAGACGAGTTACTGGCCTGGGCTGAAGTCCATGCACGAAAGCTTCCAGGCTTCCGTCCCCGTAGTGAATGGCGGACAGAAATGGCCAGGCTCATGGGTGTGGATTGATCACACCAGGGCATAAGGTCGCGGGGCTTAGCTATGCGCCCCGCACTCGTAGCGGAATGAAGTTTCTCGCCGAAAAGAGACGGAATTTAGCGCGCCTAGAGCCGATAGGTTGTCGCGGACCGCTATTGGTGGTCGGCTTTTAAACCTTGGGACAGCCTTGGTGGGCGAATAGCCTCCAGCGCCGTCCACCGGCCAGCTCTTCGTTCGCCCATACAGTCATAAACAGGCTACTCACCGCCTTCTCCTGACCTGCCTTGAGCACCTTTGCG
The DNA here is from genome assembly GCF_000952175.1 of Pseudomonas sp. ES3-33. Lineage (NCBI taxonomy): Bacteria > Pseudomonadati > Pseudomonadota > Gammaproteobacteria > Pseudomonadales > Pseudomonadaceae > Pseudomonas > Pseudomonas sp. ES3-33. Next base: position 44,389 of record NZ_JZRI01000066.1, read on the forward strand.
GTCATCAGCCCTGTCACTATCAGACTGTCATCGGATGCTTGGGCACCGATCTGGGAAAATTCGAGAGACAGATATTTCAGGCTCCCATCCGCTAGCTTGGTCAAAAAACTGTTCTTGTTATCTCTGACACCGGTGGAGTGCATATAGACCAGCTTGGGTGATAGCAGCAAATCTAACTCGGCTTGATCTGATTTTAAAAGAGCTTCGCATCGGCGTCGCTCTAGGCAGGAGGCGAGGTGTACGTGGGCGTTCAACACGACAGAAATTCCTTAGAGAGAGATTATACTGAACCATAGATAATGGTATAAATTATCATATTGCGATAATTCTCGGTACGAATCTTGCGTTTAGGATGCGTCCTTGTTATTGCCTAGCCGCACATCGTTATTTTGTTATTAGCGCTTTAGGATCCTGCAGAATCCCCATGATAGAAAAATCCGATTCAAGCCTTTCCCGCATGCTTAGCGTACTGGATCTGTTCACTGACAATCAGCTGAGTTGGTCTGCTGACGCCATCTCAGACGCATTGCAGGTGTCATTACCAACCGGCTACCGCTACGTGAGAATGCTCACCGAAGCAGGCCTGCTGCAACGCTCTGCCGACTCGATGTACACCCTGGGGCCGAGAGTCATGGTCCTGGACCATTACATACGTAAGGCCGATCCTGTGTTGCAGCATGCCTTGCCGCTTATGCAGGAGTTGGTGGCGCAGACCGGCTTCAACTGTATCGTCTCGGGACTTTTTGGTAGCCAGATCCTTGACACACACCATGAACTGAGCTCCACGCCGACTAATCTTAGTTATGGCCGGGGACGGATCCGACCACTGTTTAAAGGCGCGGCGCCGAAGATCATTCTGGCAAGCTTCACCACATCACAGTTGCACAAAGTCTTTGATTCCAACCAGAAGGAGATATCAGAGGCTGATTTGCCGACGGGATGGGCGACTTTTAGAAAGTATTACAGCGATATTCGCAAAGCTGGCTTCTATCTCTCCGTCGGGGAAGTGGATGAAGATGTGGCAGCCGTATCGGTGGCGCTCCAGCCACTTCAGGGGCCGGTTCAGGGAGCGCTAAGTTTAGTTAGCTCGGTTGATCGTATGAATCTGGTTAACCAGACGAAATTGATTCAGCTCTTGCAGCGGACTGCCCAGGAAATAATGACCCGAGTGTCACCTGCAAATTGATCTTTGGGGGCCTATTTACACAGGTCACAAGATGGCTGACTCGATGGGTTCCCACGGATGACTGCTTTTGACCCAGAGTGTGTGAAAACGCGCGGATGCGCTGTTGGCGCGCAGCGCTGACGGTTGTTAGCTGAGTAATTGCTCACAACAAGGCCTGCGGATCATCACGAGGGTCTGGGAGCCACCAGCGCCGCTTCTACTTTGCCGGGTGGCCAAACTACAGATCTCTTCAGGCCGACATCGCCATCATTAACAAACCGCTGGTGCCGAGAATTTTCATGACCCGCTTCAAGTTGTAGGCGAGGACGTTCAAACTCATCTCCGCACTTACTCCGTTTAGCTTTCGTATCAGGAAGTGCGTCGCGCCCATCCATTGTTTGAGTGTACCGAAGGGATGCTCGACCGTCCGCTTGCGGACTCGCATCATGTCCGGCGCGTTGCTCAGTCTGTTCTGCATATTCTCCAGTATGGCGTCATGCTCCCAGCGTCGAACCCGCCGTTCCCGTTTGAATCGGGTCAAACTTTGCTTGATCGGAGTTCTACCTATGGACAGATACACCCCCCTTTCCGGACTCGACGAGATTCCGGCCGCACTGCTCATCGACACACAAGCCCCACTCGACGTCCTCCTGGCCATGGCCGATTACCGCATCCGCACGGTCACGCAGGTGCTGGAAAACATCGCCTTCCGCGCCGAAATTGGTTGCGACACTGTCGTGCTGGCGGACTTTTCCAAACTGCTGGCCATTCCGCTGCGTGATGGTTGTGACCTGCTGGAAGTGGTTGGTAAACGGTTACGGGCGCAGGCGTCGGCGTCGGCGTAAATCAAACGGGCACCTTGAAGGTACCCGTTTTTTTGTGGGCTTTGACGCCGAACGTTAATCCGCTTTCACGTCCAGGACGCATTCCATCGCACCGCTCTGCAGCGGGCGCTGTTTTCTCAGGACAACTTCAAGCGCGCGGCCTGTAATCAAGCGGGCGGGAGATAACCTGTGAGCAAAACAGCCCTTCTGGAAACTTGCGAGAGGGGAGGGGGCGTTTAGCTCGAAGACCGGATCCAACCGTGGGCTCTCGGGCGCAAGAACTGGCTTTTCACCGGGTAGCTAACGGCTGATTTTCGTCTGTCGGAACAGGCTGGGATCGACCCAGAGTTTGAAAAAACGCTTCGCCAAAATTGAAGTGTCCGCGTCTACGTTGTATCTGAAATTTATCGGCACGTCTGCAGATGTGGATTTCGCCTAGAAACGCGATGTCCAGTCCGGTTTGAGCACCTGACGCGCTCAAAAACGTTTTTACACAGCCTCGACCCATAGCGGTCAGTCGATACTTTGTCTTTTCTGCGTTTCTCAAGTACAGCATTGCCGCGGAAAAAGTACGTAAACCAGCCGCAATCGAAATGAGTTACAGATCTCTCTACGGAAGCACTCGCGGCTTCTTGAGGCTATCCAGCGCATCTAACCCTCGATCTTACTGGACTTGTTGGTAAGCGCTGCATCAGCACATCTTTGAGAAAGGCGCGCCGAAATCAGCATGCGTTTGGGCAAGTCATTTATCGAGGCGCGGTGTGCCGTAAGCACAATTACGCTCAGCGCATCACATTTTTTCTGGCTATCCTTGCGATGCGACAACTGGAGCATTTTTGAATACGAGGTGTCGGCGCTGATTGAAAACTGACCCACCCTGCCGATCAGAAGCTCGTCACAAGCTCAAAAAAGCCTTTTTTCACACCACGAATCGGTTAACCAACTGATTCAAATTAACTGCCAGTTTTGACATTTCACCGCACGCACTAGCTGTCTGGCTTGCTCCGGCAGCACTCTGTGTTGCCAGCTCGCGAATACTGACCAGATTACGGTCAACCTCCCGCGCAACATGCGACTGCTCTTCAGATGCAGTAGCGATCATGAGATTTCGCTCATTGATCTGAACAATGGCCGTTGATATTTGATCCAGCGAGGTACTGGCCTCCTGGGCGACACCAAGTGATTCGGTCGCAAGGTCTCTGCTCGTATTCATCGCCTTCACGGCCAGATCAGAATCGTTCTGGATGGCAGCGATCATCTGCTCGATTTCTTGAGTCGAGACCTGAGTGCGATGGGCCAAAGCTCTTACTTCGTCAGCAACTACCGCAAACCCACGGCCTTGCTCGCCTGCGCGTGCGGCCTCGATAGCAGCGTTTAAAGCCAACAGGTTGGTTTGCTCTGCAATCGCCCGAATCACATCGACAACTTTAGTGATGCTTTGGGCACGATCCGACAACCCTTGAATCTGTTCGCTCGTGTTTTCAACGTTACCGCTCAGCTTTTGAATTGACTTCAATGTCTGAGCCACTCGCGCCAAACCTATCTCGGCATAGCCCTGGGTACGCGTTGATTCTTCAGAAGCTGACTGCGCGTTACGAGCGACCTCATCAACGGCCGCGCTCATTTCAGTGACCGCGGTGGCAGCTTGATTGACCTCGTCATTTTGTGCGACAAGACCCCGACTAGACTCCTCGGTGACCGCTGTCATCTCTTCTGACGTAGACGCCAGTTGGGTAGACGAATCGGATATTTGCATAATCGTAGTGCGCAGGTTTGCCTGCATTTGTGCGAGTGCTTTCAACAGTCGCCCAGCTTCATCAGTCCCACTGACCAATATTTCCTTGGAGAGGTCACTGGCTGCGATACGCTCCGCAACCGACAAGGCATCGTTGATAGGAGACGTAATACTTTTCGTCAGCAGCGATGCCAGCCCAACCGTCAGGACGACAACGCCAGAAATTAGGCCGACAACCAGCCAAAATCCATTGTTATAGAGATCGGTTGCGTTTTGCCCAGCCTGCGCTGCGCCTTCGTTGTTAAAATTGATCAAGTCTTTGATCTGCCCCTCCATCTTATTTGTCAGAGGGCGGATGCTGGTAGTCACTAGGCTAGACGCAGCAGCTATGTCACCCTGCCTCATCAGCGGTTCGAGACGCTCCAACTGTTTGGAGTACTCATCGACGCTGGTTTTCACCAATGTGAATAACGTGGCCTCCTTCTCGTTCGATACGAGGGAGGCGTAATTAGCCACCACATCGGTGAGCGCCTTGCGGTACGCAGGGAAGCTATCAATCGTCTTTTGAATGGATTGGGGTTCAGCAAGGCCTCGCTGTGTTTCTAGCCTCAAGCGAAGGACTGTAGCGTTCATCAGTGCCGCTTGTTGGATGCTAGCCATCCAGTTGAGTTCGACGTCTTTCTCGGCGTCCCTCAGCTCCCGCATCTGCATCACTGCGAATGTGCCAAGCGCAAAGACCAAAGCGATAATTAACGTGAAAAATAGGGCCGCGCGTTGAGCCACATTGAGGTTTCTAAAGAGCATACGAAATTCCAGTGTTAGAACGTGGTTGATTTTTTAACAGGCCATCGACTCGAAGGTTATGGTGCTGCGCAGATCACCCTTAACGATGGCTTCATTAACCCGATATATGTCGGTCAACGGGGTGACGATATTTTTGATAAACAGCAAAGCGAGTACAAAAGTCCCCAGTGTGGCTGCCAATTATGATAATAATTACAGACATCAGGCAGCTTTGATTGGTGTTCTAGAATAGCTTGCCCGCATTACCACCCTCGCCGATTTTTTTTGGACAAGCCTATCTACCGCATCTGAGAGAAGCCCGCTTATAGGCTTGATGTCTGAATTTGCATAATCCTGTGCATCCCTCTGTGCATAATGGTTGTCGAGTGCTGTGAGTTGATCAAGCGCTGCAAATAATTTGCACCATTACTTGAAATGACCGTGAACAATCAAGCCGCTATCCCGCTCACTACAAAGGATGCGTGGGCTTTGGCTTTGAGTGTGCTGGATTGCTTGCGAGTCGGCCTGATATATCAGTCGCCGCTTTTCCAATCGTAGCCGCATTAATCACGTATGCAACGAGAATGCTTTCCAATTGGTCGTTTTCCAACTCCCTGGAGGTCTCTTGGATTTACCCCCTTTACCAGGGCTTACACCGCCCAGTGCAACCAATCACAGGGCCATTAGGGTACCGCTGAGTGTACTGCGCACCGATACCCTAAAATTTCTCATTCTCGCCGATGACAGAATTACCTTCCAATTCGTTATCGGCCAGTGCAAGCGAAGCATGAGCACTTTATCAGTGAAAACCTTAATTAATCTATGGGTGAGGTTTGAGGCGATACCTGAGTGCAATCCAAGCAATTCATGCGCCGGTCTGGGCGCCATTAGATTAATTTGGAATATAAACCAGTCTCGACTGCATGAAATAGCCGCTCAATAACGCTAGAATCAGTTCCCAGTCAGATTTAAGCAATCAGCTTCCTTGTCTTGTCGAGGTTATGTGGATCCAGAGGCAGCTTTTTCGAAGAAATATGTTGTTGGTATGGAAGAACGTAGAAGGCTACTAACCTAAGAATTCTGATGAGCCGCTGTTGCATTTTTATTTTTTACAGAGAAATACATGTAAATGGATTAGTTTATGGTTAGTTGAATACAAGTCATTCCGACAATCCAAAACAAACGAAATTAGTTGGTCGTCGCAACATTCCGATTTGCTTCTGACTCAGAGTGTGAAAAAACGCTTCGCCAAAATTGAAGTGTCCGCGGCTACGTTAAATCTGAAATTCATCGGCACGTCTGCAGATGTGGATTTCGCGTAGAAACGCGATTTCCAGTCTACACAGCCTCGGCCGATTGCTGCCTGTAGCGAAGCGCTCCAATCGTCACAAAAAAGACGGCCGGCCCTATCCGGAAATGCTCGATCTCGCTCCCTCAAACGCGTCCCATTTGATACGTGGCATGGTTCTCCGATGCCAAATTCGCCCGCCGCGAAAGCAATTTTTCTCAATGCATTATTCAGGGTTCCCGATTCAGCGAGTCGAAACCGGGCAGCGCTTGTCGATCCGATACCAACGTTACGCAGTGTGGGTTACCAATCCTGATGAACACACTGTGTGCCCATTCTCCGTCGATTTGCTTTAAGTGCTTCAGACCTTATCCATTGCTTGAGCGGCCAGGTGTTCAGAAGTCTGGTGCTCCAACACCTAAACCATGGTTCAGTCTCCCTGGACATTCATCAGGCTCTGGGTTCGCCCTCGCTTTTCGCCATTGGCTCGTCTACTGACCATCCGGAATACCTCGCTGACCGAAACGTTTAATGAGGCGCAGGCGGTGGTTTTGCGTAAAAGGGCCTGGTTGAGGGGCCCTTGATTGGACCTGACCTTGCCCGCTGTTCCGATGAAGCTTATAGTCCGCACCGTCGCCCACAATGGCGACTCAGGTTTGGCGACCTGATCGATCGGGTCAACCTTTGCTTGATCGGAGTTTTACCTATGGACAGATACACCCCCCTTTCCGGACTCGACGAGATTCCGGCCGCACTGCTCATCGACACTCAAGCCCCACTCGACGCCCTCCTGGCCATGGCCGATTACCGAATCCGCACGGTCACGCAGGTGCTGGAAAACATCGCCTTCCGCGCCGAGATTGGTTGCGACACTGTCGTGCTGGCGGACTTTTCCAAACTGCTGGCCATTCCGCTGCGTGATGGTTGTGACCTGCTGGAAGTGATCGGTAAACGGTTACGGGCGCAGGCGCAGGCGTCGGCGTAAATCAAAACGGGCACCTTGAAGGTGCCCGTTTTTTGTGGACTTTGACGCCGAACGTTAATCCGCTTTCACGTCCAGGACGCATTCCATCGCACCGCTCTGCAGCGTGCGCTGTGTTCTGAGCACAACTTCAAGCGAGCGGCTTGTAATCAAGCGGGCGGGAGATGACCTGTGAACAAGGCAGTTTCCTCTCAACCCTACCTTACATTCCGACGAAGTGTGGAAAAACTAGCTAATGCATATCGAAGAGACGCCGATAGGCATCTGTGGTCTATCCTCTGGTTAAACGCAGTCTGCAGCTTTGGAGTATAAAATGTTTGGTTGGATCAGCAATATCCGTGTCAGCGCCAAACTCGGTCTTGGATTCGGCTTGGTATTAGGGCTGACTTTTCTCCTTGCACTAACCGGCTGGACAGCAATCAATATTCTTGCTGAGCGCAGCGTCAAAGTACAGGACATCGCTCGTGTCAGCGAGATGACCAAGGACCTGCGAATTCATCGCTTGCAGATGGAGCTCAACCCTAAGGGGGACGGTGCCCGGATGATCCTCCAGACCCTCGACGAACTGGCTGGGTATTTGAATACTGCTCGTGTCCAATTGACTGTGTCCAGCGATAAGGCGCTGATTGACCAGCAGATAGCTGCGGTCAAGGTGTACCGCGATGCCCTGAGCGACTTAAGCCAGGCGGGAGCCGATCTGACTCCGGTGTTCGCCCGAATGGGTGTGCAAGGAGATATCCTGCTCAGTAACACCCAGCAGTTGGTAGCGTCGCAATCCGCCAAGCGCGATGCCGATTCGTCTTTTGCTAAAAACTTGCTTGCTATCATCGCTGCGCTGGCATTGCTGCTCGGTGCCGTCGCGGCCTGGATCATTACCCGGCAAATCGTTACACCGTTGCAGCATATCCTCAAGAACGTCGATCGTATTGCCTCCGGCGATTTGAGTCAGCATCAGGAGGTCAATCGCCGCGATGAGGTAGGGCAATTGCAGAGAAGCCTACAACAGATGACCATCGGCCTGCGCGAACTGATTGGCGGTATCGGCGCTAGCGTCATCCAGATTTCTAGCGCTGCCGAAGAGTTGTCAGCCGTCACCGAGCAGACCAGTGCTGGTGTGAACAGCCAGAGAGTCGAAACCGATCAAGTTGCTACTGCCATGAACGAAATGACCTCCACCGTGCAAGAGGTAGCGCGTAATGCTGAAGAAGCCTCTGATGCCGCGGCCGCCGCAGATCAGCAGGCTCGCGAAGGTGACAAAGTTGTTGGCGAGGCCGTGGCTCAAATCGAACGCCTGGCTTTCGAAGTCGGTAACTCCACCGTAGCTATGAGTAATCTCAGAGAGGAAAGCAACAAAATCGGCGGTGTGCTCGATGTTATTAAGGCGGTAGCACAACAAACCAACCTACTCGCTCTCAATGCCGCCATTGAGGCCGCGCGAGCTGGTGAAGCTGGAAGAGGTTTTGCGGTAGTTGCCGATGAAGTTCGTAGCCTGGCGAAGCGTACCCAGCAATCCACCGAAGAAATTGAAAAGCTAATCTCCAGCTTGCAAAGCGGCACTCGAGAGGTATCCGCCGTTATGGAGAGCAGTCGTATATTGACTGACAGCAGTGTTGAATTAACTCGTCGTGCCGGAACCTCTTTGGCAAATATCACCCGCACGGTGTCTACGATCCAGTTGATGAATCAGCAGATAGCCTCAGCCGCTGAACAGCAGAGCGCAGTGGCTGAAGAGATCAACCGGAGCGTGCTCAACGTGCGTGATATCTCTGAACAAACTGCTGGCGCTAGTGATGAGACAGCTGCCTCAAGTATAGAGTTGGCACGCTTAGGTCATGAACTTGACGGTTTGGTTAAGCGCTTTCGACTATAGGGCTGGCCTAAAGCGCTCCCCAGTCTGAAAGCCGACATAGTGATAGATTGAAAATGTGGACACCAGGGTGGATACCTGATCGTCGCAGAATATTTAACAGATGCTACCTACTCAGCCTCAAAGGCGACTTTCATCCCCAAGGCGACAGCTGCTTTGTGGGCCTTGCCTCGATTTCCTTTTTTTGCGCCGGACAACCTGATAGGTGGTGAATTGGTCGAGCTCATGCTGGCGAGCCCTCATCAACCAACTGAGTGAGCATGGGCTGGATTGCATCAGCGCTCATGTCCAAGCGGTCGCACAAGGCGCTGTTGAGGTACTTAAACTTACCGATGGATGAGCGTGCGCAGAGATTTTTTGCATAAATTCCAGTAGCCAAGCGCCCCATAGGTGCTTGGACGCAGGCGTTCAGCGGGTGGGTTGAGTGATCAGCGTCCAACATCACAGCACGATTTTGCGCGGTGAGTCCAAACTTCATCCAGGTCAGCACATCCATCATCAGCTCTTGAGTGGAGTGCAGTGAAAAGGCCGGTAATAAGACATTTCCTCGTTTGGTTAAAAGCGTCTGCCCAATCACTTCGCCAACCCACGCGGTGGATGGTTGTACGCTCAGTGATGAGCGACAGCAACGCAGAGCATTGAAATACCAACTGAATATAGGTTCCCAACATGCTGAAATGTATAAGCACCACCGAGCTCTGCCTGGGCATGCATATCAGCGAATTATGTGGCTCCTGGATGGACTACCCCTTCTGGAGAAATCGATTCACCCTGACTAAGGAACACGATCTGGAGCAGATCCTGCACTCGTCCATCACCCAGGTCTGGATCGACACGGACAAGGGGCTCGATGTACTTGAGGGGCGTGCGAGCCTGTCGGTCGAAGAGGTCGAACGGACAGTCGAAGTTCGTCTGCTGGCTATTGGCGAAAAGCAGTCGTTAGCTCATGCCAGCATGAAAGAGGAGGTCGCTGCGGCATTCAGGATCTGTGCTCGCTCCAAGTCGGCGGTGGAGCAGATGTTCAATCATGCACGCATGGGGGCGGTGATCGAACTGGAGCAGATCGTCACTCTGGTTGACGATATCTCCAATTCGATCCTGCGCCATCCCAATGCCTTGATCAGCCTGGCACGCCTGAAGAATGCCGACGAATATACCTACATGCATTCGGTGGCCGTGTGTGCGCTGATGATTGCTCTGGCGCGTCAGCTGGGGCTGGACGAGGCGCAGGTGCACGAAGCCGGTATCGCCGGGCTGCTGCATGACATCGGCAAGGTGACCATCTCCGACACTATTCTCAACAAGCCGGGGAAACTCACCGATAGCGAATACGCAACGGTCTGCCATCACCCGCAGGCCGGTGCGGCGATCCTGGTATCCTGCCGGCATGTCAGCGCCCTCGCGGTGGATGTGTGCCTGCATCACCACGAAAAAGTCGACGGCAGCGGTTACCCCTTTGGTCTCAATGGTGAACAGATCAGCCTGTTTGCCCGCATGGCGGCAGTCTGCGATGTCTACGATGCGATTACTTCGGACCGAGCTTACAAAAAGGGCTGGGGGCCGGCGGAGTCGATCCAGAAAATGGCCCAGTGGCACGGTCATTTCGATAAAAAAGTATTCGACGCGTTTGTCAGGACCGTCGGAATTTATCCGGTGGGGTCTCTGGTGCGACTGCAAAGCGGGGGGCTGGCGGTGGTGATCGAACAACATGAAAAGTCGTTGTTGACGCCCAAAGTGAAGGTGTTTTTTTTGGCCAAGGGGCGCACCTCCATTTTGCCTAGGGTGGTCAACCTGGCCAAGTTAGTGGGCGTGGACAAGATCGTCGCACGAGAGTCGGCCGAAGCCTGGGGATTTACCTGCCTCGATGAGTTATGGGCAGGCAGGCGCTAAAGTGGGCGTTTATCTGCTCCAGGGTTAGCGACCGCTTGGGTGCATCTTCCACGCGTTTTTTCACGACCACCGGAGTCTCTACGTAGCTAACAAGGAACCCAAACGCCCTCAGCGCAGCAAAGCCTGACGCATAGGCGTTCGTAGGGTCCGATGGCAATGTCCGTGGAACGTATTTTGAGCAGGCGCTGGTGCGTTTGCGCGGTGGTGCAAACATGGCTCACGCCAGTGATGCGCCGATCGCCGAGGCCGTGACTGCGCTTAAGTGACGGCACATTGAGCGACCGCTTTTGGCCGCTAGTCGTCATTCATCAAGGGTGACGAACAGCCCCCTCACATCATCGTCACACCACCGCAGCTGCAATCGATTTGGAACGCCAAGCAAACGCCAACACCATCAGCAGCCCCAGACCCGCCATTGCCGCTCCGGCCAGGGAAATCGCCGGATAACCCAGCCCGGCATTGATCACCGCGCCCCCGAGCGCCGCACCGATCGCGTTGCCGAAATTGAAGGCACCGATGTTCATCGCCGAGGCCAGGTTGGGCGCGTCCTTGGCAGCCTCCATGACGCGCATCTGCAGCGGCGGCACCAGGGCGAAGCTGGCGATACCCCATATCAGGATGGCAACGGCGGTCGGCAGCGGCCAACGCATCAGTACGGTGAACGCCAGCAAGACGAGAATCAGCACGCTCAGCGAAACGATCAGGGTGCGATCTATCGAGCGGTCAGCGGCCTTGCCGCCCCACATGTTGCCCAGCGTCAACCCTACACCGAATAGCACCAGCATGGCGGTGATGTAGGCGGTGGACGCATGGGTCTCGCTGCTGAGGATCGGCGCGATGTAGGTGAAGACGGTAAACATTGCACTCGAGCCGACTACGGTCAGGGCCAACGCCCCCAGCACCGGGCCACGGCCCAGTACCCGAATCTCGGCCAATACACTGACGCCTCGCGGCGCCTGCAGGTTGGGCAAGGCGAACCACAAGGCGGCCATGGCCGCCACGCCGAGACCGGTAATACCCCAGAATGCGGTGCGCCAGCCGAACAGTTCGCCAAACCAGGCGGCCAGCGGCACACCGCCGATGGTCGCCAAGGTCAGGCCCATGAACATTGCCGCAACCGCCCCGGCACGTTTCTCCGGGGCGACTACGCTGGCGGCGACAATGGCACCAACGCCAAAGAACGCACCGTGGTTCAGTGAGGTCACCACTCTGGCGACCATGAGGCTGTAGTAATCGGTGGCCAGGGCTGACATCAGATTGCCCAGGGTGAAAATCGCCATGAGTCCGATCAGCAGATAGCGCCGGGGAATTCTGCCGGTGGTCAGGGTCATCAGCGGCGCTCCGAGCAATACACCCAAGGCGTAAGCACTGACCAACAGACCTGCGGCGGGAATGGAAACGCCGAGATCCGCAGCGATGCCCGGCAACATGCCCATGGGGGCGAACTCGGTAACGCCAATGCCAAAGGCACCAATGGCGAGTGCGACAAGTGGTGGATTGATACGCATGGAAGGCTCCTTATCTATGCCGCCAATGCTACGATCCAAGCTTTTAAGGCGCTAGACGTCATTTCTGGCAATAACCTTTGCTTAAGGAGCACAAATGGACTTCAGCGGCAGGTCAGGAGAAATGGACGTGTTCGCCACCGTGGCGCAGGAAGGCAGCCTATCGGCCGCCGCGCGGGCCTTGGGGCTCACACCTTCGGCAGTCAGTCGGATCATCGCGCGTACCGAGCAACGTCTTGGCACCCGCCTGCTGTTGCGCACCACCCGAGCGATCACCTTCACCGCCGAGGGCGAGGCTTTCCTGCGCGGCGCCCGACGTATCCTGGCCGACATGGCCGAGGTCGAAGAAGCCATCGCCGATCAGGGCGTACCCAGGGGGCGATTGCGGGTCAGTGCCGCCCTTGGCCATGGGAGGCTGGCCATCGTTCCCTTGGTGGCAGCATTCAGTGCCCGTTACCCGAACATCGTCGTCGACCTCACCCTCGGCGACGAAGTGGTCGACATTCTCGGCGGGCAGGCCGACGTCGCGGTGCGCTTTGGCCATCTGCCCGACAGCCCGCTGACCGCGCGCAGGATCGGCGACACCGGCCAGGTAGTGGTGGCATCGCCCGAGTATCTGCAGCGCCATGGCATCCCCCAGGAACCGGAAGACCTGCTACAGCACAACTGCCTGCGCTTCAACTTCCGGCGTGCCGAACCCAACTGGCCGTTCATCCGCGATGGGAAAGAGTTTTCCCTAAAAGTCAGCGGCAACATCGAATGCAGCAGTGGTGAAGCGTTGGCACAACTCGCGCGAGTAGGTGCCGGCATTGCGCGTATCGGCGAGTTCAGCGTAAGCGAGGATCTGCAGCACGGTGATCTGATACCGCTGCTGGAAGCCTGGAACCCCGGCGACCAGGAACCGATTCATGCGGTGTTCGTAGGTGGCTCGGCAATGCCGGCGCGGGTGCGGTTGTTCGTGGACTTCTTGCTGGAACATCACCGGATGTAAGCGGAGGGGTAAGCTGATATTTCCGGGTACTTGGATTACGGCGAATCGGATGTTGGAACAGATTGAGCCGCGGTAATTTGATGTCGGATCGAAAGATCGCAGCCTCGTTGCACTCGACAGCTCCTACAGGGGCTGGGTTGGACGCATTTGTCCGATCGCTCGCCAGCCCAGATATCAGCGATATATCTACGTCGGGTCTCACGCAGCTCAAGTATTGTAGCGTCCTGGCATGGCTCTCCCTGTTCAAGACCACCGCCGGGAAGTCCCAGTAATTACCGGGCTTCGCCGGGCGAAGGAGCTTTGCTTCGAAGCGCGATTTCACATCGACTTTTGTCACGGCAACCCTCCGTGTGAACCCTAGCCACCTTGCGGTACCACCCGCGCGTCATTACCCGACCCCTGGATGTACACCTTCATGCCTTTGCTCAAGGACGAATTGATCGGCTGAGTCACCGATACCAGCACGCCGCTTCTTACCCGCACGATGATCTGCTGCGCCTCTACCGGCTGATCGTATTTTTTCTTCTCGGCGTAATTACCGCCGACCGCACCGGCAAGCGCGCCGGCTACCATGGCGACATCGCGGCCGGTACCGCGACCGATCAGGCTGCCTATGCCCAGACCGCCAAGGCCGCCAAGTACGGCGCCGACACCGCTGTCGTGGTTGGTCTGCATCTGCGTCAAGGAAATCTGCTCGATGGTCCCCGAGCGAATCTCGACCTCACCGGCACCACCGTCGGTGGAGCTCACGGCGGAGCAGGCACTGATGAGCACTGCCATTAACGTCAGCGTCAGCCAGGAATGGATTGCTTTCATTTGCGTGCACCTCGTTATTGATAGCGTATGGCAATCGCTTTGAGCTTGCGGCCCTGGATCGTTTCGATGTCGCGGCTCCACAGGGGGCCTGACACGTAAGCTGCGACGGGCTGGATATTGTCGTACACGACGACTGCCGCGTTTGCGCCGAGGGTGGCGGCTTGTTCACGCAGTTTCTGTTCGACCTGGGTGATGGGCGGCGCAGGGTCGACACTGGCATCGATCATGATTTCGCCCAGGCGCACATGTGGCCGGGTGGGCTCGGTACGCAGTACCTGAACTTCGCTGGCCAGCGTCGGTGCCGGGTGCTCCACGCCGACATAAGCCGTGGTTTGCGCATCGACGGTGGCGCACGCCGTGAGAGCGAGCGCGCAGGCGATCAATGCTGCGCCCAAGAGGGGGCGGTATACGCTGGACAATCCTGGTGATGGAGGCAGCATGTCGAATGTCCTCTGATTGAAAGGGATTCAATCACCAACCGAAGTCGGTGATTGCGCACTGGCTAGCTGCGGATGAAGGCCCATAGATCGGCGCTGACTTTGTCGATCGCTGCCTTGAAGTCCTTGGCGGTGATTTGCTGGCTGGCATTGGACAGTTGGCTGCCGGCCACCTTACGCACCACTTTGGCCACCGTCTGATTGTTGCTTGGGTCGATGAACTCGGCTTCGATGAACAGGTTGGTGTCCTGGTCGCGATGGCCGGTCGCCGCTTGCGCCGCCCCGACCACGGCGGCTACCGGAACGACTTCATACCACTTCATCCCTTCATTGGAAGCGCTTACCCCGGTAATGGCCGCACGCAGAATCAGGGGTTTTGAGCCGCGAGGGGCTTTGGCCTCGCTGGACACCACACGGTATTTCTGGCCCAGCACTCCACTGGCTTTGTCGCTCATGTAGTTGCGGATGTCATTGAGCGTCTGCTGGTTGACTCGCTCATCGGGTTTCGGTGCCGGATAGAGCTCCAACCCGTTGAACACGACCGTGTCGTAAGCATTGGCATTCCACGAAGGACTCACCCAGCGCATCGCTTTCTCACCGGTGGTGGTGGTCACTTGCTGCAGGTTGTTGTAGTTGGACAGGTAACCGGAATACTGCTCGCGCTCGGTAACCTGGGACGTGCAACCGCTGAGCAGGACAACGCTCAGTGCGCTGCCGATCAGCATTTTTTGTGAAAAATTCATGGTGCGGTGCTCCGTGGATTAAGTCGTTTTTTATATGGGCAATCAGAAACGCCAAGTCATGTTTCCGGTCACGGCTTGAATCCAGGCGCTGTCGAATTGACCGGAGATTCGATCACCTGAGAGGGATTTGGTCTGGTCCACCGGCATGTCGCCCAGCCAGACCAAGGCCCAGCTGAGGTTGATGTCAGTATCTTTGTTCAGCGCATAGGTGGCCCCCGTCGCCAGGCGCCAGGATTCGGCCATGGGTACGGTGACGGTGCGGTCATTATCCGAAACCGCGCTGCTGTCGTAAGCCACGCCCAGATTCCACAACAGTTGCTCGGTGGCCTGGTACTGCGCGCCGAGTGCCAGTTGCCAGGTGTCTTTGTAGTTGGCGTCGATGGTGGTCGATTGCGTACCGGCTACCGCCGTGTCGACCTGAACGCCGACATCGCCGAACTCGGACCAGTCCTGCCAATTGACCGAAGCGAGCAGGGCCCACTGCCGGTCCAGTTGCTGGAACAGGCTCAGGGTGACGGTTTGCGGCACCGTCATGTCGAGTTGGGTATTGAGGCCATTCAAGCGATTCAGCGCGAGGCCGTTGCCTTTGACGTCCAGCCCGTCCTCGAAGTCCAGGTCGACCTTGCTGGTGTAGGTTACGCCGATGCGCGTGCCGGGTTGCGGGGCGTAGATCACACCGACATTGGCGCCGAAACCCCAGTCCTCATCCTTGTATTTGAACTGGCCGTCGCCACGGTCGGTGAGGCCCAACGGTGAGCGGTCGATCGCAGTCTGCGCCTGAATCTTGCCGTACATGGCTTTGACGCCGACACCTACCGACCATTGCTCATCGAAGCGATACGCCACGCTGGGCACCATCGATAAGCCGAGCAGGCTGGAATTTTGCGCGAAGTAGCGTCCGGACCAATCATTGTCGTAGTTGACGGCAAGGCCGAAGTCGCCGTACTGGCCAAAGCCCACGCTCCAGTGGTCGTCGAGTTGATGGGTGATGAAGAAGCTGCCGCCGGGAATGGGGTCGAGGCCATTGCCACTGCCGCTGCCGGCGACATTAGTGTCGTTGTCGCGATCAAATTTGAGATTGCCGTACAGCACCTGCAAACCGCCGGTGATCTGCGTGCCTGGCAGGTAACTCATGCCTGCCGGGTTGCTGGCAATCGTTGAAGGGCCCTGGGCCCGGGCGGCGGCACCGGCGTTGGCCAGGCCGGCGTTATCGGTGCCGATTTCGTAAAGCATGATGCCGCCGCCAAAAGCCTGCTGGCAGCACAGCACCAGCAAGGGGAGGGCGGAAACCACTGCGGGTTTTATCTGCATGGACTTTTCCCTATGACTGTCAGGAAAACGGGTGGCTCATGACAGCCACCCGCGATCAGCCTGAAGAGCTACTTGCCCATGGCCGCCCGAGCGGCCTCAATCTTGGCCTTGACCGCCTCGAGGTTGAAGCTCGCGCCTTTTTGCATCGGCGGATATTCAACCGCGGTCATTGCCAGCTTGCCGACTTGATCCTGCACGAACACGAAGCGCCAGAACTGGTACTTGAACCATTCGAAGTAGGACAGCGAGCCGTTGGCCGTCAGGTTCTCGGACCAGCCCATGCGCTCGAACGGATCGAGCCGCAGATTGGTCAGCACCGGCATGTCTGGTTGTTCCTTGGCGCCGAGCCAACCGCCAGGCTGATTGATAAAGCGGTACTTGAAGTCATCGATGCGGATCGCGCCGAGAGTACTTTCACCAAAGTAGAAAATCTCATGGCGATTCGACGGACCTTTGCCGGTAATCATGGGCGTCTGGGCATAACCGTCCAGGTGAACCTTATAGGTGGTGTCGCCCAGTTGTTTGCCCTTGAGCAGCTCTTGCGCGATGTTCGGGTTGCCCGCCGCCGCGACGAAGGTCGGGAACCAGTCCATCCCCGACATGATGCCGTTGCCGATCGTGTTGGCCGGCACCTGACCAGGCCAGCGAACAATGGCCGGAACCCGGAAGCCACCTTCCATCACTGTGCCTTTGCCCATGGCGAACGGGGTCGTGCCGCCGTCTGGCCAGGTGAAGTTTTCCGCGCCGTTGTCGGTAGTGAAGACCACAATGGTGTTGTCATCCATGCCTTCTTTTTTCAGTTTGGCCATGACTTCGCCGACGATATCGTCCAGCTGCGCCATGCCGGCTTCCTGCTCGGACCAGCCGTTTTCCGAATTACGCAGTTTTTCGTATTTTTCGGAAAGGTGCGTGACGATATGCATCCTGGTCGGGTTGAGCCACAGGAAGAAGGGTTTGTTGTCTTGCTTGGCCTTGTCGACGAAGGCAAAGGCCTTGTCGCGGATTTCGTCGTCGACGGTTTTCATCCGTTCCGGATAGAGCGTACCGGCGTCTTCGATCTTCTGTTTACCGACCTTGCCCCAGCGCGGCATCTCGGTGGCGTCATCCGTGGTGGTGGCCCAGCTGTGGACCATGTTGCGCGGGCCGAATTTTTCCAGTTGATCCTGCGGGTAGTTGGGGTGCGCTGGGTCTTCCATGGCATCGAGGTGATAGAGGTAGCCAAAGAACTCGTCAAAGCCGTGAACGGTAGGCAGGAACTGGTTGAGGTCACCCAGGTGATTCTTGCCGAACTGGCCGGTGGCGTACCCCATGGATTTGAGGGCGGTGGCGATGGTGACCGCTTCTTTGGGAATCCCGATCGGTGAACCCGCCTGGCCCACTGTGGTCATGCCAGTACGGATCGGCAGCTCGCCGGTAATGAAGTTGGCGCGACCCGCCGTGCAACTGGCCTCGGCGTAGTAGTCGGTAAAACGCATGCCTTCAGCGGCAAGCTGGTCGAGGTTCGGCGTCCGACCGGCCATCATGCCCTGGTTGTAGACGCCGATGTTGGACCAGCCAATGTCATCGCCCATGATCACGACAATGTTCGGAGGTGGCTTGTCGGCTGCCTGCGTCACGGCCGGTAGAATCATTGCAGACAACAGTAAGGGAATAGCGAACATCAAGGATAGCTTCGTCCGGTTCATGTCGAAATCCTGCGAACTTGCGTTAGCACCATTAGGACAGCCCCCCGGCCATCCAGAAAATTGGGATCCCCCGCGAAAGAGCGTAGGTATGAATTTTGAAATATCCAGTAATTAATTGGCCGTCGGATGTCCGTTGTTTCACAGGGTTTACAGAGGCGTCAGCGATTCGAATGGCGATCGTCATAAAACCGGAATCTGCTGCTTAATTTAGTCCGCTTGCTGCTAAATCCGTTGCTACGCTTTAAAACCTGACTGGCTCTCTGCGGAGAACAAAAGATGTCGCACCTATTGCAGCGTGTCCGATTGTTCTCTCTTAGTTTGATCATGGGAGCGATTGCCGTTCCCTTGCAGGCGGCCCAACCCGCTGCCGTTGATGCGCCGACCAATCAGTTGGAGCCCAAGGCACTGGAGATTCTGAAGGCCATGAGCGTCAAGCTGGCCGGCACCCAGGGTATGAGCTTCACCGCCATTACTACCTATGAGAAACCCAGTCGACTCGGGCCACCCTTGGCTTACAACACGGTAGCGCTGGTCAATGTGCAGCGGCCCGACCGCCTGCGCGTGCTGACCTCGGGCGATGGTCCGGCGACCGAGTTTTACTATGACGGCAAGCAGGCCTATGCCTTCGAGCCCAAGCAAAATCTGCTGGCGCAGGCAGACGCGCCGCCTACCATAGATGCAACCCTTGAGGCCGCGTACCAACGTGCAGCCATCTACTTTCCCTTTACCGATGTGATCGTCACCGATCCCTATAAGGATCTGGCGCGGGACATGCGACTGGCGTTTTTCATTGGTCAGTCGACGGTGGTCGGCGATACGACTACGGATGTGATTGCCTACGCCAACGACGTCGTATTCGTCCAGGCCTGGATCGGCACACAGGACAAGTTGCCCCGCATGCTGCGTGCGGTGTTCCGTGATGACCCGACCCAGTCCCGGCATCAGGTCGCCTTCAGTGACTGGAAACTTGAATCTGCGCTGACGGCGGACTTCTTCAAACCCGAGCATGCCGAGACGGCGCACCGGATCGAGTTTTCTCCACCGCCGGACCTGCGAGCCCCGGACGGGGTTAAAGAACCGGTGACAAAACCCTGAGCGAGGAGGCTGAACCATGAACAGATCTATCGTGACGTTCGCAGGCCTGTTGGTCGCGTTGCTCAGTTGTAATCAAGCGGTGGCCTGGTCGCATGCTTCCAGCTTCGGGCGCTCATCCGGCGGTGGCGGCTCGTGGAGCCACTCCGGAGAGTACGGCTCTGCTTCAGGCGGTGGTGGCAGCTGGAGTGGCGAAAGCAATCGCGGCGGATCGGCTTCAGGCGGTGGCGGCAGCTGGAGCGGCTCAGGTTATCGCGGCGGCTCGGCTTCCGGTGGCGGGGGCAGCTGGAGTGGCAAGGCTGAAAACGGCGGAACAGCCTCCGGCGGCGAGGGATCATGGCATGGGACTGGCGCCGAAGGCGGCACGGCTTCCGGTGGGGGAGGTGCATGGCACGCCCAAGGCGAATATGGCGCAAGCGCCAGCGGCTATCACGCGGACGGGTATGGCACCACGGCCTACCATCCAGCGACGTACGGCACCAGCTACTACCATCCACCGACCGCCGTTTATGCCAGCAGCGGCTGCTACAACTGTGGTTATAACAATGACGTGAATCCCGCCGCCGCGGCAGCTGTAGGGATGGTGGCCGGTGCCGCTATCGCGACAGCGGCCAATAACAATGCCACCAACAATGCCTACGGCGCAGGTTACAACGCAGGGATGACGGCGTCCGCGCCGTCGACAATGCCCATGGGGACAACCTTTGTCAGTCTTCCCACGGGATGCGGGCTCAGAACCGTGTCTAGCCGTACTTACTATCAATGTGGAAATTCGTGGGTAAAACCTGCGTACGGTGCCAATGGTGTGTTCTATACCGTGGTGCCAATGCCGTAGGAGAAGCCGGATACGGCGCTATGGTTCCTTTACCTCCATGAGAGGATTCAGCATGACTGTAACTGCAGTGTTTGCTCGCTTACGCCATACCTGTCTGATCGGGGTGCTGCTGTTCGCGGGCGCTGGTGTCCATGCCGAACCGTTGCCTTCCTGGAATGAGGGGGCCGCCAAGCAAGCAATCATCCACTTCGTGAAGGTCACAACAACCGAAGGTGGCGCAGAGTTTGTACCAGTGTCAGAACGCATCGCGACGTTCGATCAGGATGGCACCTTGTGGGTTGAACAACCGGTTTACTCATTGCTGATGTATTGCCTCGAACAGGTGCCCGCGCTGGTCAAGGCCAAGCCTGCGCTAGCAGAGGTGGAACCCTTCAAAACAGTCATGTCCGGCAACCGTGAAGCGCTTACCAAACTCACGTTGCCCGACATCGTCAAAATTGCCGCTGCTACGCTGACGGGAATGTCCGAGGACGCGTTTGAGGCGCAGGCCAAAGAATGGTTGGCGAAAGCGCGCGATCCCCGTTGGAAGCGTCCGTACACCGAACTTGCTTACCTGCCGATGCAGGAAGTACTGAGTTATCTGCGCGAGAACGGCTACAAAACCTACATCGTGACCGGGGGCGGACAGGATTTTACTCGCGTCTATTCGGAGCAGGTATATGGCATTCCCCCGGAGCAGGTTATCGGCACAGCCGGCACCACCTCCTACGGGTACGATGCGAATGGCAAACCCCAACTGATCAAGGAACCCAAGTTGCTCCTCAACAACAATGACGTCGGAAAACCCGAAGGTATCCATTTGATGATCGGGCGCCGCCCTCAGGCAGCATTCGGCAACTCCACAGGCGATCAGCAAATGCTGGAGTACGCCAGCGCGGGTAAGGGGGCTCGCCTGGCCATGTTGCTGCTGCACGACGATAAGGAGCGAGAGTACGCCTATGGGCCCGCGCAGGGATTACCGGACAGCAAAGTAGGCACGTTCCCCCAGTCCCTGTATGACCAGGCAGAAAAGCAGGGTTGGACGATCATAAAAATGAAAACTGACTGGAAGCGTGTCTTCGCGTTCGAGCCTTGATGGATAACGGCGCGGGAACACTATCGATTCGTTGGTCAATACTCCAGCGAAATGGATTGCAAGTGTGCAATCCGCCTGGACTTTATAGATAGGGGAAAGCCGGTGAAACTACACTTACTGACTAAAGCAATTACGCTGACTACCTTGCTGTCGGTCGCCAGCTTCAGCGCCATTGCCGCGGATATTCCGTTAGCCGCCGAGGTGCTGAAGGATCGGATGGTGACCAAGGTCCTGGCGGTTGATGCTGCCAAACATCAGGTCGTCCTTGAAGGCCCCGAAGGTAGGCAGGTCCATGTACAACTGACAGATAGGGCCAAAGACCTGGGCAACCTCAAGGTAGGTGACAGTGTCAGCGTCGAAGTTACTCATGCGGTAGCGGCTTACCTCGACACAGATGTGGACAAGGGGCTGCCAGAGAATAGCGAAACCGTCGGCGATATTCGCGCCACCCCAAACAATCCGAATCCCGGAGGCGAGGCTTACCGCCAGGTGCGGGTCCAGTTAAAAATTACCCACATCGACCTCGATAAAAAACAGTTGACCTTCGAAAACCCTGCCGGACAGTCCAAGGTCATTGATATCGAAAGACCTGAAATCCAGGCGAAATTGAAGGACCTGAAGGTAGGTCAGAGTATCCGGGTTACCTACACCGATATTCTAAAAGTCACTAGCCAGCATTAAAGTTTCTGGTTAAGCGGTTATCGCGAGGTGCCCTCACACAAGAGGGCACTGATCGATAGCGGTTGATTCCATCGGGAGTTGAAGCATGCTGGTGCATCAACCGAAATACCTTCTGCTCAGTTGCAGTCTGTGCCTGGCTCCGATGGGACTGGCCCTCGCCGAGGATTCTGCTGAGCTGGCCAAAAAGGCGCTCAATCCGATTGCCGCGATGTACAGCCTGCCGATCCAGTACACCTGGGACCAGAAGATGGGGCCGACGGGTGAGGGCATGCACAGCGTGACCAACATTCAGCCGGTGTTGCCCTTCGAACTGAACAGTGAATGGAACCTGATTTCACGGACGATTTTGCCGGTGATTGACCAACATGGCCTGGCGCCGAATGGCGTAGCGGACAAATCCGGCATCGGCGACGTTACCCAGAGCTTTTTCTTCTCGCCCAAGGCGCCTACGGCCAGTGGCTGGATTCTGGGCGGCGGACCGGCGCTGCTGATTCCCACCGGCAGCGATGCACTGCTGAGCAGTCGCCAATGGGGATTGGGGCCCACGGTTGTGGCCTTGAAGCAATCCAACGGCTGGACCCGAGGCATCCTGGCCAATCATATCTGGAGTCTGGACGGAGAGGGCTCCAATGGCGCGCAAAAGGTCAACCAGACGTTCCTGCAACCGTTCCTGTCGTACACCACGTCCACCTACACCACCTTCGGGGTCAACACCGAGTCGGTTTACAACTGGCAGTCCCGGGAGTGGGCCGTGCCGGTGAATGTGACGGTCACTCAACTGCTGAAGGTCGCAGGGCAGCCACTGACCCTTCAGGTCGGCCCACGTTACTGGGCCGAAAGCCCGGAAGACGGCGCCAGAGGCTGGGGCGTACGGGCGGCTGTGACGTTTCTGTTTCCCAAGTGACCCACAAGCTTGAGTGGGGCGACTTGAGTCAGGTCCTCCCGAAGTGCGCACGTTGATGAGGTTGGTCTGTGCTTATTGCGCAAAGCCGGTTTTGCCGATGCGTTTGAGCATGTCGTTATACATTTTGCTGCGGCGGTGGGTGTTTTCGTAGCCGCCGGCGGCAGCGACTGTGCCGGCCTGGATGTGGTCCAGGTACTTGAATATCGTTCCGGGCGAAATGAATTCGACGGTGTATCCCATCTCGACCATGCGGTCTTGCAGCGTGTACCCAGGCACACGATCATCCAGCTGGAAATGCAGATCATGCTGCTTCATCAGCCCACAGTTCCACAGGGTGCAAAAACTCTTCAGGTGGACTTCACGCCAAGGCTTCGGGTCTTTGGAGCGCAGCCCCAAGGTTTGTTTCAGGCGGCGGTAATGGTGTTTGTACAGCCGCGAAGCATAACGCCATGAAGACCTGATCACCCCGCGATCCAGTTGCTCGACACAGCCTGCGGCCGCGACCTGCGGATTGTTGATGCATTTGCTCAACATCATGTCGAACACGGATTCATCGTAGATGAAGGTGTCGGTGTGCAGCAGGAACAGGTAGTCGGTTGTAACGCTGGCCAGGGCCATGTCGAGCGCTCTGCCATGCGCCATATGGCCCGCTTCCGGGCCGGCTGACTTGCGTTCGATCAGGTTGATCCAGTTCAGCGAGCGCAGGTACTGGACGCTCTCATCTGCGGAGTCGTTGTCAACGACCCAGACCGGGATATTTCGGTGCCCCACGTGTTTATATAAAAGGTCGAGGCAGGCTTTGGTGATGTCGAGTGTTTTGTAATTAACCAGAACAATGCTGAAAGGTGGGTTCGTGCTGTCCGAAAAATGCTTCATAACCTGAATGCCCAGTTATTGTTTGCGCTTGGTTTGTGCAGCGGTGTGAGTGGGCGCGAGAGTAATTAAGCGACCTTAAGTGAAACTTAATCTCGCCGGGTTCCAGCCAAAAACGCCGGCATGCGCTGATGTTGGAACCTGGTTGAGGGGGGTGAAACAGGCGGTGCAACCGGCAGAGGACCGCCTGCCGGCGCACGCCGGCTATCAGCTGATCTTGCGCGTAGACCCCTCCCAGTATTTCTCCCGTACCTGGCGACGCAGGACCTTGCCGACAACGGACGTTGGCAGCTCTTCAACAAACACCAGGGATTTGGGCGCCTTGTAGCCCCCCAGTCGAGCGCGGGTCTGCGCGATCAGCTCTTCGCAAGTAACCGTTTCCCCTTGGCGCAAGATCACTTCGGCATGCACCGCTTCGCCCCATTCAGGGTGTGGAATGCCAATGACGGCGGCCATCAGCACCGACGGGTGCGCCGCCAGCGCAGCTTCGACCTCCACCGCATACACGTTGAAGCCGCCGCTGATGATCATGTCCTTCAGACGGTCAACGATGTACAGGTAGCCACTAGCATCGATGTAGCCCAGGTCACCGGACTTCCATGCACCATCGTCAAACTCGGCCGCCGTGGCCTCCGGATTCTCGTAGTAACCCTTGATGATGGCTTTGCAGCGAATGCGAATTTCGCCGGTCTCACCAACGGGCAGCGGATTGCCATCCGGGTCGGCGATAAACACTTCCACACCGGGGGTCGGCTGGCCAGCGGATGACAAGTGTTGCAGGGCGGCGGCATCACCGGGTTGATGAGCAGCCTTGCCGAGGGCAGCGATGATCATCGGCGATTCGGTGGCGGCGTAACCCTGGACGAAGATCTGCCCGAAGCAGGCGACCAGTTCACCAAGCTTGTCCGGGCTCATCGGCGCAGCGCCGTATATCAGCGTGGTCAGCGACGAGAAGTCTTTCGGATCTGCCCGCTGCAGTTCCAACAAGCGATACAGCACGGTCGGTACCAGGAACGAGTGGGTGACGCGCTCGCTTTCGACTATTTGACGCCAGTTTTCCATGTCCAGCTGGTTCAGGGTGATGTTGGTGCCACCACCGAAAACGGTGGGGAAGAACAGCATCAGTGTGCCGTGGGACAACGGCGAGACGTGCAGCAGCCGCGTCATGCTCGACAGGCCCAGATCCGTATTGATAAACGCCGCGTCGCGACAGGCCATCCAGTTGTCGATCGAATACATCGCGCACTTGCCCTTGCCGGTGGTGCCACCGGTAAAGCGCAACATGCAAATGTGTTGGTCGGTATCGAGCGTCACGTCGTTATCGAGATCCGACGCCGCTTCTACCAGTGGCCAGAAGGTGTGCACGCCGGGCAGGGTAGCTTGCTCGTCGGTGGGCAGGTCCATCACCACGATCTCGCAATTGCGGCTGCGCAGCATGCCGTAGTAGCTATCCAGCAAGCGGGTTTCCAGAAACACCACCCGTGGTTTGACGAGGTCGATCTGCCGCGCGTGCTCGTCGAGCGGGTCGCGCAGGTTGGTCATGACCACCGTGCCTTCCTGCTTGAAGGTGCTGGGAAACATCATCAGGCTGAGGTTGTCGTTTTCCAGGATCAGCATGAAGCGCTCGCCCGCCCGCATTTCGAACTTCGAGCGCAGGACATCGGCGATGCGGTTGGTCAGCAGGTGATATTGATCGTAGGTGTACCGCCGATTGCGCTCGACGTTGACGATCGCCTCATGATCGCGGTGGCGCAGCGCGAGCAAGCGCATGATCCGGCAAAAATTCATTTTCATGGTGAGTTGCTCTAGTGGCTCAAGAAGACCGCAACGCGTTTAGCGGGCACGCATGCGCGAGGCGGCATCGAGACGGATGGTCTCGCCGTTGACGTAGGCGTTTTCAATCAGGAAGGCGCAGCAATGAGCGAACTCGCGCATGTCACCCAGGCGTTTGGGCGCTTCCATTTGCTCCTTGAGCGAGTTCAGGACTTTCTCGTCCAGGCCCGCGACCATGGTGGTCAGGAACAGGCCCGGTGCGATGGCGTTGACCCGCACCCCGATGGCGCCCAATTCACGCGCGGCGGGCATGTTCATGCCGATCACGCCAGCCTTGGTGGCCGCGTACGCACACTGGCCGACCTGGCCTTCGTAGGCGGCGCCGGACGACACGTTGATCACCACGCCGCGCTCTTCGCCGGCTTCTGCTTCGTTGTTGGCCATGTGCTCGGCGCACTTGGACATGACGTTGAATACACCATTGAGGTTGATCGAGGTGGCCAGGGCGAATTTCGACAGCGGCGCTGCCTTGCCTTCCTTGCCCAGCACCTTGAAGCCGTTCGGTACGGCAGCGCCGTTGATGCAGACGTGAATAGCGCCGAACTTCGCGACCACAGCATTGACCGCGTTTTGTACCGAGGTTTCATCGCTGACATCGGTTTGCACGAACATCGCCCGGTCCGCGCCAATCTCGGCCACGGCCTTTTCGCCGGCTTCGATGTTCAGGTCGAAAATCGCCACTTTGGCGGCTTTTTCGCCCGCCATGTAATGCGCCGTAGCCAGGCCCAGGCCTGAAGCGCCGCCGGTGATCACGATGACTTTGTCTTGAATACGCATGAGTGTGTCCTTGTTCGCTGCCCGGCTCGACGGAGCCGGGTTGTTATTGTTAGAGATGGAACAGGCGGCTGATCAGAACGCATTGACCCCGGTCAGGGCGCGGCCAATGATCAGTTGCTGGATCTGCGTGGTGCCTTCCGGAATCGGCACGATGATCGCTTCTCGGGCGAGTTTCTCGACCAGGAAGTCGGTGGTGACACCCGCGCCGCCGTGAATCTGTACCGCCTGGCGGGCAATGGTCACCGCGGCTTCACAGGCGAAATACTTGGCCATGGCGGCTTCCATTTCGGCCGGGATACCGGCACCGATCATCTCGGCGGCGCGGTAGGTCAGCAGGCGGGCGGCGTCGACGTTGGTGGCCATCTCGGCGAGCATTGCGGAGATCAACTGGTGGCCGGCGATCAACTTGCCGTGTTGCTTGCGTTCCTTGGCATAACGCACCGCTTCTTCCAGCGCGCGACGGCCGATGCCCAGGCCTTGAGCCGCTACAAACACCCGCGAACGCTCGAAGAACGACAGGGTGTTTTTCAGTGCCTGGCCTTCGCCGCCGATGATGTTGCTGGCCGGAACGCGCACGTCGTTGAGGAAGATCTGCGCGGTGGACTGGCTGTTCCAGGCCATCTTGTGGATGTTCTGCACTTCATACGGGTGTTCTTTGCGGTCGAGCAGGAAGTGGGTCAGGCCCTTGCGCGGGTCATCGCCAGTGCGGCAGGTGCAGATCAAAAAGTCTGAGTAAGAGCCGTTGCTGATCCAGGTTTTCTCGCCGGTGATGATGTAGTCATCACCGTCGCGGCGTGCGCGGGTCTTGATTTCCAGCACATTGGAGCCGACGTCCGGTTCCGAGATGCCGACGCTGACGAACGAGTCGCCGCTGATCAGGCCCGGCAAATAACGCTCGCGCAGGTGATCGGGGGCGAGCTTTTCCAGCATCTGCGCGCCGAAGGAGTTGATCACCACGGGTGTCGACAGGTCTACGGAGCAGGCCGCGACCTCTTCGAACAACATGGTCATGGTAGGCCAGTCCAGGCCCAGGCCGCCGTTGGCTTCGCTGACCGCGCCGGAGACCATGCCGAACTCGGAGAGCTGGCGCATGATCTCGGCCATTTTCTCTTTGGGCATGAATTTATCGCGGTATTCCTTGTTGAATACCGGGTCGATCTTGTCGGCCAGGAAACGACGGAAACTCTCGACCGCTTCGAGTTGTTCCGGGGTGCGCATGACGTGTCCCATGAGGGTTCTCCTTAAATTTTCTTGTTGGCGAGAATGTTGACGGCGACCACGGCTTCTTCGATGCCGAACAGCCCGCCGCCGTTTTCCTGGATGGCGATGCGCGCACCTTCGACCTGGCGCTTGCCGGCCTCACCGCGCAGTTGCGTGACCAGCTCATGGATTTGCCCTAGACCGGTAGCGCCGATTGGGTGGCCCTTGGATTCGAGGCCGCCGGACGGGTTGATTGGCATGCGGCCACCGACGGTGAAATCACCGCGCTCGGCCGCCGGGCCGCCTTCGCCAAAGGGCACCAGCATCAGCGATTCGGCGTTGAGGATTTCGCCGATGGCAGAGGCGTCGTGTACTTCGGCGACGTCCACGTCCGATGGGGCGATGCCGGCGTGGGCATAGGCTTTTTTTGCCGCCAGGTGCGCGACGATTTTTTCCGGCTCATCCAGGCGTCGGTCGGTGCCGGTCTGCACCACGCTGGCCAGCACGCGAACGGCGCGGTCGCCGGCGTTTTTCAGGCGCTTGAGGCCCTCGGCGTTGCACAGCAGCACAGCGGCGGCGCCGTCGCTGATCGGCGAGCACATGAGGGTGGTCAGCGGGTAACAGATAGGGGGCGAGGCCAGTACCTCGTCAATGCTGAATGCCTGCCGGAACTGCGAGAGGGGGTTGTGCACCGAATGCTGGTGGTTTTTCGCCGCGACGGCGGCGATCTGCCGCTGCGTAGTGCCGTAACGCATCATGTGGTTGCGACAAATCGCGGCATACACGTCCATGAAAATGCTATACGGACGCTCGGAGACGGTGCCTGGCGGCGGTTCGATGCCTTCGCCCATGGCCAGCAGCAGGTGCTTGTTGGCCTCTACGGTAGAGACGTCCCAGCCGCCGTCGAACACGGCGAACATTTTGGCTTTGTCCGGGACATTCATCTTCTCGGCACCGACTGCCAGGGCGATATCGCACTGACCTGCGCGTAACGCCAGCGTGGCGAGGTTGAACGCCGAGGAACCGGAGGCGCAGGCGTTTTCCACCGAAAATACCGGTACGCCTTCAATGCCGAGGCGGCGCATGGCGATCGGGCCGGGGATGCCGGTCTGGCCCTGCAACATGCCGTTGGTCATGGTGCTGTAGTACACCGAGCCGATGTCGGCGTTGGTCGCGCCAGCGTCCTGCAATGCCAGGCCGACTGCTTCGCCGACCATGTCGTACACGCTGCGCTCCAGCAAGCGGCCAAACGGCGTCATGCCGACGCCCACTACGTAAATATCGTTCATTGTCTGTTCCTGATAGAAACGCAATTGGGGCCTAGCGGCCCTTGAAATTCGGCGCGCGTTTTTCGCCGAAGGCTTGCAGGCCTTCCTGGAAATCGGCGGTGCGCAGGTGTTGACGCAGCATCACCTGCTCGTGCTGCAGGGCGTCGTCCCGGGACTTGTCTGCCGAGGCACGGGCCACTTCCTTCATGCGGCGCAGGGCAATCGGGCTTTTCTTCGCGATCTGATTGGCCAGTATCAGGGCCGCATCGGCGAGTTCGGCGTCGGCGTGAACTTCGCACACCAGGCCGTAGCCCTTCATTTCCTTGGCCGAGAGGGATTTTCCGGTCATCAGCAAGTACATCGCGATGTTCAATGGAATCAGGCGTGGCAACACTGCCGCGCCGCCGGCACCGGGGTAGACGCCGAAATTGGCGTGGGCATCGGCGAGGGTCGCGGTGTGCGCCGCCACCACTATGTCCGCGCACATCGCCAGTTCCAGACCACCGGCCATGGTCACGCCATTCAGGGCGGCGATGACTGGTTTGGGGAAGTTGCGCAGTTGACCGAACACCAGGTTGGCACGGTCAAGAAAGTCTGCTTCGCCGGCGGGCAGGCTGCTGCCGGCCAGGACTTCTTTCAAATCGGCGCCGGCGCAGAAGGCCGGGCCATTGCCGGTGAGGATCACCACCCGCAATTCGTCGTTGCCGGCGATGTCGTTGAGGCAGCGCTCGAGCTCGGCGAGGGTCGCCAGGTTCAGCGCGTTCATGGCCCGTGGCCGGTTGAGCGTGAGGCGCGCCACCGGGCCAACGATTTCATACAGCAGGACATCTTCACTCATCACAACTCCCCTTTATTGTTAGTCGCGTAGTTGGCGTAGTCGATGAGCCGATAGTAGGAATGCGCACGGGGCGGTCGCAGGTCATTGCAACGAAAGCGGTGGTCCGCAGGGTAGGGGGAGGCGCAAACCAAGCCCCCCCTGTAGGAGCTGCCGCAGGCTGCGATCTTTTGATCTTAAAAAAAAGGAATCGTATAGCCTGCGTCGGCGCCTGCAGGCCTGTGAAGACAGATGAATTGATTGAGAAGACCGGCACGTCGGGCGCTCTTGCTTGCACCATCGAAACGGTATTCGAATAACAATCAATGAGAGACCGTGCGATGAAGAAAATCCGTGTAGTGCTGACAGTGTCAGTGCTGGCCGCCAGCATTGTCGGGGCGCTGCAATGGTCGCGAGGGCAAACCGGGGTTCAGGTGCAAGCCGCCGAAACCAGCGCCGGGCAGGGTGGTGCGAAAGTGGCGACGGCAGCGACCATTGCCGTCAACGCCAATACGGCGCACAACATGCCCCCCGTCGACCACGATGTGGAAGCCGATATCCAGCACGGCTTCATTGCCAGCCTCCCCGATGCCGAAACCACCGCTGCCGATGGTCACGTCGTCTACAGCCTCAAAGGCTATGAATTCCTCGACAACCCCGATGCGCCTGCAACGGTCAACCCGAGCCTGTGGCAGCAGGCACGAAAAAGCATGGCCAACGGCCTGTTCAAGGTCACCGACGGCTTTTATCAGGTGCGCGGCCTGGACCTGACCAACATGACCATCATCGAAGGCGAGACCGGCCTGATTATTGTCGACTGCAACCTGGCCACCGAGGTGGCGCGTGCCTCCCTTGAGCTGTATTACCAGCATCGGCCCCGCAAACCCGTGGTGGCAGTGCTCTACAACCACAGCCATGTCGATCACTTCGCGGGGATTCGCGGCATCGTCGATGAGGCGGATGTGAAGTCGGGCAAAGTGCAGATCATCGCCCCGGCAGGCTTCATGGCAACGGCGGTCGCCGAGAACGTCATGGCCGGCAACGCCATGAGCCGCCGCGCCGAGTACCAGTTCGGTACGACCTTGCCGCGCAGCGCCCAGGGCCAGATCGACCTGGGGGGCGCCAAGGCGCTGTCCAACGGCACCATCACCTTGATCCCGCCGACCATCGAGCTCAGTCAACCGGTGCAGACGCTGACCATCGATGGCGTGGAAATCGTCAACATGCTCACACCGGGCACCGAGGCGCCGGCCGAGTTCATCCACTATTTTCCGCAATTCAAGGTGCTCGATACGGGCGAACTGGCGCTGCCGACCCAGCATCAATTGCTGACGTTGCGCGGCGCAACCATTCGCGATGGCCTGGCCTGGTCGAAGTACCTGAACGAAGCACTGCATCAGTTCGCGCCAGGTGCCGACATCCTGGTGGGGCAGCACGGTTGGCCGGTGTTCGGGCATGAGCGCGTGGTTAACTATCTGTCCAAACAGCGGGATATGTACAAGTGGCTGCACGACCAGTCGTTGCGGCTGATCAACAAAGGTTACAAGCCGGTCGAGATCGCCGAGTACATGCGCAGTCACGTCCCGGCAAGCCTTGCCAATGAAACCTTCACCCATGGTTTCTATGGTTCGGTGCAGCGCAACTCCAAGGCGGTGTACCAGCAATACATGGGTTGGTATGACGCCAATCCGGCGAATATGGATGCCTTGTCCGACGTAGATTACGGCAAGAAGTTCGTGGCCTATGGCGGCGGTGCCGACGCTGTTCTGGCCCGTGCGCGCAACGATTTCGCCCAGGGTGAATACCGTTGGGTGGCGCAGGCGATGAGTCATCTGGTTTTCGCCGAACCAGACAACAGCGCGGCGCGTGAACTGGCCGCTGATGCCCTGGAGCAGTTGGGATACCAGGCCGAATCGGCGGTTGAGCGCAATAGCTACCTGGCGGCCGCCATGGAGCACCGCAGCGGTGGCAAGACGCTCGCCTCGCCGTTGCGCACGGCCAGCCCCGACATGCTTCGGGCGCTGACCCTCGACAATATTTTCGATTACCTGGGTGTGCGCCTGAAGGCCGCGGATGTCGAGGGCAAGCACATTGTCCTCAACTGGAACTTCACGGACGTCGGCCCCTCGGGCACGCGCTACATGCTCAATCTGGAAAACTCGGCGCTGACCTACATCGCCGATTACAACGCCGAAAAAGCCGATGCCACCCTGACCCTGACGCGCGAGACGCTCAATGCGATTCTGGCGGAGACAGTGTCGCCGATCGAGGCGGTGTTCAAAGGCGATCTGAAAATCGACGGCAGCAAGCTCGCTGTCTACCAGGTGCTGGGCGCGCTGGACAAATTCTCTCCGGACTTTGAGCTGGTCGGGCCCAATCCGCCTGCACAATAGGAGCCGTACCATGCACTCTGCGTTGCACGACAACGAAAACGACACCCAGACCACGGCCAATGCCGCGATTGACGGCGTCCGAGCGGTGCTGGCCCGGCAGCAGGCGGCATCCCGGATTGAGGGGCCGCCTTCGGCCGGGTTGCGAATCGAGCGCATCAACCGGGTCATCAAATTGTTGGTCGATCACCAGCAGCGACTGTGTGAAGCGCTGGCCCAGGACTTTACCTGGCGCAGCCATGACCAATCGCTGATGGCCGATGTGTTGTTGCCGATCCGCGGGCTCCAATATGCCCGTGATCATGTTCGCCGCTGGATGCGCCCAGAGCGCCGCAAAGCCGAACTGGGCGGTGGCTGGCTGGGCGCGAGGGCGCACATTCACTATCAGCCCCTGGGCACCATCGGCATCATTTCGCCGTGGAATTTCCCGATAGCGATCGCTCTGGGGCCACTGGCCGAAGCGCTGGCGGCGGGGAATCGCGCCATCATCCTGTTCTCCGACCAGTCACCGGCCACCGCGGGTCTGTTGATCGAATTGCTCGCCGAGCAGTTCGATGACAGCGAAGTGGCGGGGGTTGTCGGCGGTGCCGAGTTGGGCGCGGGGTTTTCCGCGATGCCGCTCGATCATCTGGTGTTTACCGGCAGCCCACGGGTCGGGCGGTTGGTGATGCGCGCTGCGGCGCAAAACCTGACGCCGCTGACTCTTGAGCTGGGCGGCAAGTCGCCGACCATCATCGGGCGCGGTGCCAACCTGGAAAACGCCGCCCGACGAATCTGGGGTGGCAAGGGTGTCAGCGCCGGCCAGGCCTGCATCGCGCCGGACTATGTGTTTGTGCATGAAGATGACTGTGAACGCCTGTTGAGCTGCATGCAGGTCGAACTGCGGCGGATGTTCCCCACGCTGCTGGACAATCCGGACTACACGGCGATGGCGACGCCGGCGCAGTACCGGCGCATGCAAGCCTGCCTGCAAGATGCCCGTGAGCGATGCGTGCGCGTGATCGAGGTCAATCCGGGGGGAGAGGACTTGAGCGCTTCGCGCAAGATCGCGCCGACTCTGCTGGTTGATCCGCCGGACACCTCGCTGGCGATGCAGGAAGAAGTGTTCGGCCCGTTGCTGCCGATTCGCGGTTATCGCCACATCAATGAGGTGCTCGACTACATCAATGCTCATCCCCGGCCATTGGCGTTGTACTACTTCGGCGCAGACCGCGCCGAAGCCCGGCATGTGCTGGAGCGCACCCATTCCGGTGGTGCCTGCATCAACGAAGTCATGCAGCACCTGTTCCAGACTGATTTGCCCTTTGGAGGCTGTGGCCACTCGGGCTTCGGTCGGTATCGCGGCGGGTATGGATTCAAGGCGTTCAGTCTGGAGCGTTCGGTATTCACGCCGCCGCGCTGGGATGTCATGGGGCTGCTGCGGCCGCCATATGGCAGGCTTTTTCGCCGGGTGGTCGGCGCTCTGTTGAAACCTTGAATCAAGGGATCGCAGCCTGCGGCAGCTCCTACATGGAATGCGATCCCCTGTAGGAGCGGCCGAAGGCTGCGATCTCTTGATCTTCACCGCACAAAGGATTTCGTGAATGATCCCGTTGAAACCGCTTGTTCTGGCGATGGTGTGTTTCGCCTTCGGCACTCACGCTTTCGCCGCCCCCAAACGCCCGAACATCGTCGTACTGGTCGCCGACGACTGGGGCTATAGCGATGTCGGCGCCTTCGGCAGTGAAATCTCCACGCCGAATATCGACACCCTGGCGCGTGAGGGCGTGCGCTTTTCCGACTTCCATGTCACCGCCTCGTGCTCGCCGACGCGCTCGATGCTGCTGACTGGCGTCGACAATCATCGCAACGGCGTCGGCAACATGCCGGAAACCATGCCTGACGAACACCTGGGCAAACCCGGCTACAGCGGCGTTCTCAACGACAACGCAATCACCGTCGCCAGCCTGCTCAAGGACGGCGGTTATCACACCTACATCACCGGCAAATGGCATCTGGGTAAAACCCCGGACACCTTGCCTGGCAATCGTGGCTTCGAGCGATCATTCATCCAGGCCGACAGCGGCTCGGACAATTGGCAAGAACGGCCCTATGTGCCGCTCTACGACAAGGCCGCCTGGTTCGAGAATGGCCAGCCAGCCCATCTGCCCAAGGACTATTACTCCTCGACGTTCATCGTCGACAAGGCAATGGACTACATCGCCGCAGACCGCCACGACGGCAAACCGTTTTTCGCCTACCTGGGTTTTCAGGCCAATCACGTGCCGGTCCAGGCACCCAGGGAGGTCATCGACAAATACCGCGGTCGCTATGATGAAGGCTGGACGGCGTTGCGCACCGCGCGTCGCGACCGGGCGGTGGAGCTGGGGCTGATTCCAGCGGGCGTCGGCCTGCAGACCATGGCCAGCACCGCGGACTGGAATGCGCTGGACGAACAGGAAAAACGCTACGAAGCGCGGCGCATGGAGGTCTATGCCGGCATGGCCGAAACCATGGACCAGGAAATCGGCCGTTTCATTGCCCACCTCAAAGCCAACGGCGAGTACGACAACACGGTATTCGTATTCCTGTCCGATA
Organism: Pseudomonas sp. ES3-33; assembly: GCF_000952175.1. Classification (NCBI taxonomy): domain Bacteria; kingdom Pseudomonadati; phylum Pseudomonadota; class Gammaproteobacteria; order Pseudomonadales; family Pseudomonadaceae; genus Pseudomonas; species Pseudomonas sp. ES3-33. Next base: position 78,730 of record NZ_JZRI01000066.1, read on the forward strand.
ACGGCAGCGAGCCGACTGATCCTTACGCGATACCGGCCATCCGCTTGTGGCTGGAGATGAACTACACCCGCCAGCTGGAGCGTCTGGGCAGCAAGGGCGCGTTCACCAGCATCGGCCCGAGTTGGGCCAGCGCCGCCGCTTCGCCGTTCAGCGGTTACAAGTTCTTTGCCGGCGAAGGCGGGTTGCGCACGCCGTTAATCGTTGCTGGCGTGCCCGACATGCAGGCCAACCACATCGCCAAAGCCTTCACCCATGTCACCGACATAGTCCCGACCTTGTTGGAGGTGGCCGGCGTTTCGGCGCACAACGGTGAGTACAAGGGGCAAGCCGTGGAGCCGATGATTGGCAGCAGCCTGGTGCCTGTGCTGCAAGGCATGGCTGAGCGCGTGCATCCAGCTGACCAGGCCATCGGTTATGAGCTCTCAGGCAGCGCAGCCCTGTTCAAGGGTGACTACAAACTGGTGAAAAGCCTGAAACCGGTGGGTGACGAACAGTGGCACCTCTTCAACATAGTTGCCGACCCCGGCGAAACGGTCGATTTGCAGGCCCAGATGCCGGAGCGCTTCCAAAGCATGCAGGCCGACTACGCCGATTACGCCCGCGCCAACGGTGTGCTGCCGATGCCCGTCGGTTATGACTACATGCACCAGGGGCAGATGTATGCCCTCAAACACGTGGTGATCCCCAAGCTTAAAGCGGTCGCACCGCCAGTCGGGGTGGTCGTCGGGTTGCTGGTCGGTGTTTGGGTATGGCGCCGTCGGCGCAAGAGGGGGGCTTGAGTGATGATTGATGAAGTGGACGAGTGGGGTCGTCGCCTGATCCACCGGCGCACGGTGCAATGCCAGGGTTTTTTGCGTGCCGACGGATTGTGGGATATCGAAGGCCGGCTCAGCGACAGCAAGACGCACCCGGTGACTTTGGCTGAAGGGCGGACAGTAGCGGCGGGGCAGATCTATCACGGCATGTTGATTCGTCTGACCCTGGACGATGATTTTTTTGTGCGTGAGGTGCAAGTGGGCATGCCGGACGTTCCCACCAGCGAATGCCGTGGCGCGGCAGCGGCGTATCAGCAACTGCTCGGCGAGCAAATCGGTCCGGGGTTCTCGCGACGCATCAAGACCCTGTTTGGCGGAATCGGCGGCTGCGTGCATTTGACCGAATTGCTGCTGCCGATCGCCACCACAGCGTTCCAGACCATTCCAATGGCACGTGCGATGGTAGCGCCCCGCACGGCGCAGGATACCGAGGCGTATCGCAACGCCACCGGCAAACTGATCAATACCTGTCATGCGTTGCGCGAAGACAGCCCCGTTGCCATTTTCCTGAAAAAATAGGTATTCAAAAGCAAGATCAAAAGATCGCAGCCTTCGGCAGCTCCTACCTTGGATGGTGTTTGTGTCGGGGCTGTGTCGGCGTTGTGTAGGAGCTGCGTAGGAGCTGTCGAGTGAAACGAGGCTGCGATCTTTTCAATCGCATTTGAATCCCACGCAAAAGATCACAGCTCCTGCACGCGTTGTTGTTCAAGCATGAGTCAGTCGTTCAACCTGCGCGTCGCTCAATCCGGTTTTTTGCAGGATCTGTAAGGTGTGTTCCCCCCGCTTGGGTACCGCGCCGGCTGAAGAGGGCGTTGACGAGAAGCGTGGCGCCGGTGCCGCTTGCAGCACGCCTCCTTCGCGCGAATACACGCCACGCTCGAGCATGTGCGGGTGGGTCAGGGCTTCGGCGGGTGTCAGCACCGGGGCGAAGCAGGCATCGCTGCCATCCAGGAGATCGACCCAATGCTGGCGCGGTTGGCTGGCAAATACCGCGGCCAGGCGTTCACGCAGGGCGCCCCACAATCGCGGATCGTATGGGCTTTTGAAATCCACGTCTTCACCCAGGCCAAGCTTGTTGAACAGCAACGCGTTGAACTGCGGTTCAAGGGCTTGCACGCTGATGAACAGCCCGTCGGCGCACGCATAGGTACGCGCCCAATGCGCGCCATCGAGCAACCCGCAACCACGCTCCAGCGGCTGTTGCCCGGCCGAGTGCGCCGACAGCAAGAGGTTCATCAGGTTGGCGCTGCCATCGACGATCGCCGCATCAACGACCTGACCGATGCCGTTGGTACCGGCACTGATGATCCCGGCCAGAATGCCCATCGCCAGGTACAGCGCGCCACCGCCCAGATCGCCCACCAGGGTTGGCGGCGCCATCGGTGGCTGGCCAGCCTCGCCGCTGAACCACAGGGCGCCGGACAGCGCGATGTAATTGAGATCGTGGCCGGCCGCTTGCGCCAATGGCCCGTGCTGGCCCCAACCCGTCATGCGTCCGTAAACCAGCCTTGGGTTGCGCGCCAGACAGACGTCGGGACCCAGGCCCAGGCGCTCCATGACGCCCGGGCGCATGCCTTCGATCAGCGCGTCGGCGCCTTCTATCAGGCGCAGCACCGCGTCGACGGCGTCAGGGTCCTTCAGGTCGAGGGCTATCGACTGTTTGCCACGATTGACGATGGCGTGCTTGCCAAGGTCGAGCATGTCGCCGTCCTTGGTGCCGGCACGTTCGACCAGAATCACCTCGGCGCCCATGTCGGCCAGCAACATGCCGCAGAACGGCCCTGGGCCGATGCCAGCAATTTCGACGATGCGAACGCCGTCCAGTACACCCATGTGAGTACTCCTTTGGATCAACAGAAATGAGGGGGAAGGTCAAAAGATCGCGGCCTTCGGCAGCTCCTGCGGGGGGCGGGACATCCACGTTGTAGAAGCGTGGACGAATCCGTGCAGAAGCTGGCGAAGACCGCCATTTTTTGCGGTTAACGTCGCGACAACAGGCCCGCCATCACGGCGTGCAAAACCACGGCGGGCCACAGCAACAACCCAGTGCTGACAAACACGCCGACATACGCCAGGTACAACGCTATGGCCCCGTTGTAGAACAGCATCGAGCGCATGGCGGCAATGCTTTGCGGTCGCGGCCAGCAGGCAATGCCGAGGCCGATGAGGGCCAGGCCGAAGAACCGTGCAAACAGGTTGGTCACTTCGGTTGCCACAATGCCCAACAACAGATGGCTGAACAGACCGGGAGTGAGCAGCAAGGCCACGCCGGTGGCAATTTCCACCACGACGCAAACCGTCAGCAGCTTATGCGGGGTGATGACGCGCGCTTGATTCATGATCGTCCTCCAATGATTCAGCGGCGCTGGCGGCACGCGCGTGCCGAATGAATTCGGCGGCTTTTTCACCGATCATCACGGTGGCCGCCGTGGTGCTGCATCCAATGATAGTCGGCATGATCGAGGCGTCGACCACTCGCAGGCCCTCAAGGCCGTGGACCTTCAGGCGGGCATCGACGACCGCCAGGTCATCGCTGCCCATCTTGCAGGTGCCAACCGGGTGATAAAGGGTGTCGGAGCGGTTGCGCAGGACCTGTTCGATTTCTGCGTCGGTATTCATCGGTGTTTCAATCACGTCTCGAGGATTGAACGCCTTGAAGGCCTTGGTCGCCATGACTTTTGCAATCACCCGATAGCCCTTGATCAACGTCTTGATGTCGTCAGGATGGGTCAGGAATGCCGGGTCGATCAGCGGTGGAACCAGCGGGTCAGCGCTCGCCAGTTTCAGTTGGCCAACGCTTTTGGGGTGCAGCAGGCAGGCATGCACGCTCAGGCCGTGGCCGCGATACAGGGTGCGGCCATGGTCAGCAAACATGGCGATGGTCAGCGCCAGTTCAATGTCGGCCTGGGCCAGTTCCGGGGATGTCTTGACGAAGGCACATGCTTCGGCAAAGTTGCTGGTCAGCGGCCCCGTGCGCCGACGCCAGTAGCTGAATGCGGCTTTGGTGATGTCCCAGCCCCCCGCCAGTGACAGGCCGATCAGGCGGCGTGAATTGACCCGGTAGGAGTGCACGTAGTCAATGTGATCCACCAGGTTGCGGCCCACTCCGGGCAATTCATGCACCACCGGGATATCGAGTTTGAGCAAGTCGTCGCTGGGCCCCACCCCGGACAGCAACAGCAGCTGGGGAGAGTTGAACGCACCAGAGCTCAGAATCACCTCATGGCGCGCCTGCACGCTGCGTTTCACCCCGTTTTGCACGAAATCGATGCCCACTGCGCGTTTGCCGTCGAACACTATTCGTGTGGCGTGGGCATGGGTTTCGATGTGCAGGTTCGTCCGGTGGCGATTTGGCGTCAGATAGGCTTTGGCCGCGCTGCAACGCTGCCCGTCTTTTTGCATCACCTGCACACGACCGAAACCTTCCATGCTCGCACCGTTCTGATCGGGACAGGGCGGGTAGCCCGCCTGTACGCCGGCTTCGACGAAGGTTTCGCCAAACGGATTGGGCGAGGAGTGGAAGCGCACGTTGAGCGGGCCGTTCTGCCCGTGCAGCTCATCCTTGAAGTGTTCGTTGTGCTCGGCGCGCTTGAAGAACGGCAGTACGTCCTGATAGCCCCAGCCGTGGTTGCCCAGTGCTGCCCAGCGATTGAAGTCTTCGGGATGACCGCGGTGATAGGCCATGGCATTGATCGAAGAGCTGCCGCCGAGGGTCTTGCCCCGCGGCTGATATCCGATACGGCCGTTCAGACCCGCTTGCGGCACTGTCTGGTACTGCCAGTTATTGATCGAGGTGGGCACCATGGCCGCGACACCGGCGGGCATGTGCACCAGCACATGGGGGTCAGGACCGCCAGCTTCCAGCAGGCACACCGAAACGTCCGGATCTTCCGACAGGCGACTGGCAACCACGCAGCCGGCAGCGCCAGCGCCAACTACGATGTAATCGAATAGCGTGTTCTCGTTCATGCGTTCTTCTCTTTGTTCGATGCACAACTTCAATGCATTGTGGGGAGAAGAGCGCAGCGCCACTGGTCAATAGAATCAATTCGACGGTCACTGCGACAGGTGACTATCGCGCCAAGCACCGGAACATCAGGCACGAGCCCCCTGTCGGTGATTGACCTGATACCGAACACAGAGCGAGTATCGCCACTCTCAACCCTAACAGGCAGGCCCATGTCAGGTTCGAAAATGGATACGCCCGGCCACTCGGTATCATCGAGTGAAGAGACTCTGCAGCCCACGACCATCGGCAGCTACACAGTAGCCATTGCCCGGGCGCTGGAGGCCAGTGGCGTGGACAGCAAACGGATCTTCACCGCGATGGGTATTGCGCTGGATGTCTCGACCGATCCGATGAACCGGGTGCCCGCCGCGACGATGACGCGCCTGTTCCGAGCTTGCGTCGATGTGACCAACAACCCGTATTTCGGGCTCACCGTGGCCAAGCACATACACCTGACTCACCTGCACGCCCTGGGCTATTCCCTGGCAGCCAGCGGCACGCTGATGGATTTCTGTCGGCGGCTGGAGCGCTACTTCCGCCTGGTGTCCCAAGTCGCCCACGCCAGTGTCACCCAGGCTGACGATCAGGTCTCGATGCGCTTTGATCACTTGATCGGGCTAAGCAGCGAAACCGAAGATGCATTCTTCGGCTTTCTGATTCGCACCATGCGCCTGCTCTACAAGCAGGAGTTCAAGCCCGTACGAGTGGAGTTGTGCCGCCCGATGCCTCATGAAGGGGCGGGGCCTTATGAGGCGTTGTTCCGGGCTCCTGTGCTGTTCGGCCAGGCTTCGAGCCTGCTGGTGTTCAACAAGGATGATCTGGCGCAAACACTCAGCGGCTCCTGCCCGGAACTGGCACAGGTCAACGACAACATCATCATCAGTTACCTGGCGCGCCTGGATAAAAGCGATGTGATCACCGGCGTGACCCAGAAGATCATCGAGTTCCTCCCTGACGGTGATTGCACTCGGGACAAGGTGGCCAGTGCCTTGTGCATGAGCCCGACCAAGCTGCAACTGAAGCTGTCCCAACGCGGCACCAATTTCCAGCAATTGCTCGATGATACCCGCAAGGAACTGGCCTGCAGCTACCTCAGCCAGGCCTCCCGACCGGTCACGGAAATCACCTTCCTGCTGGGCTTCAGCGACACCAGCAACTTCACCCGCGCCTTCAAACGCTGGACCGGTTTGTCCCCGACGGATTTTCGTCAGCAAGGTTAAACGTGTCGCAACGGCCTCGCAACATGAGCACTTTGTCGTGCTCACGTTGCGCTGACCGATGATTTGGCGCAATTGACCGGCGACCTCCCCACCCCTCGCGATACAACAGCCTCGACCGATTCGGTCCTTGCTCTTCCGGAGCAGGGTGCGGTGCCGTAGTCGGCATTTTTCCTGAATGACTTTTCGTGAAACCACAGAGAAGGCGAGCACGCTAGATGAATAACAACAATAAGATCTGCCATCCAAATCTGCGGCGTGGGCTGCTGGCATCAGCCGTGCTTGCCGGGCTGGGACTGTCGCCTGTACAGGCGCTGGAGCTGGATACCGGCAACGAGGACTTGTCAGTACGCCTGGACAACACCTTCAAGTTCAACTACGCCCAGCGGGTCGAAGCGCCCAACAGCAAGCTGGCGAATTCGTGGAACAACAACGACGGTAATCGTAATTTTTCCTCTGGCAGCCCGGTTACCCAGCGCCTGGATGTGATGTCTGAGCTGGACGTGGTGTACCGCAAACAGATGGGTTTTCGCGTCAGCGCCAACAGTTGGTACGACCACGCCTACGATGATGTCGGCAGCGAAAACTCCGCGACCAACCAATTGAACAATGGCCAGCCCGATTCGCGTCACCTGAGCGGCTATGCCGATCGCTACTACAACGGACCGTCTTCGGAGATCCTCGACGCCTTCGTGTTTGGCAGCGTCGAGATCGGTGATGAATCGCTGTTGAGCGCCAAGGCCGGCAAGCACACCCTCTACTGGGGCGAAAGTGTGCTGGCGTTCGCCCATGGCAACAGCTATGGCCAGTCGGGGCTGGATTTGTCCAAGGCGCTCGCGGTTCCTGGCACCGAGGCCAAAGAGCTGTTCATTCCGCGCAACCAGTTGTCCAGCAGCTTCACGGTCAATCAGGAGCTGACCCTGGCGGCACAGTATTTCCTCGACTGGGACGCTGCACGCCTGCCGGAGTCCGGTACGTATCTGGGCTTCAACGACGGCATCCAGAATGGCGGTCACAACCTGTCTCTGATCGCTGCGCGTAATCCTCTGTTCGGTGTTCCGGGCCCGGCCGGTGCCAATCAGTTCCTGCGTCTCTCCAATGGTCACACCTCCACCCCTGATAACAGCGGCGACTTCGGGCTCATGGCCAAGTGGAGTCCTGCCTGGCTCGATGGCACCCTGGGCCTGTACTACCGCAAAACCTCGGACATCCTGCCCAACCTGGTGCTGCAACCCGTAGCAGTCGGATTACCGCAGTTGATTTCGGGCAACGTCGGCAGCTACAACCAGTTCTACGTGGATGACATCGACGTCTACGGTTTCAGCCTGTCGAAAAACGTCGCAGGCGTGAGCGTCGGTTTTGACCTCAACTATCGCCACAACATGCCGCTGTCCAGCGTTCCGGCCACCGTCAACCCGACACTGGGTGCGGCGAAGGCTCCCGGATTTATCGCCAGCTTCAACGGCGAAAACGGCGTGGCGCGCGGCAACACCGTGCACGCGGTACTCAACGGCCTGACGACTTTTGGCGATACGCCCCTGTGGGATTCCTCCTCATTGCTGGTCGAGCTCGGCTACAGCCGCTGGCTGGACGTAACCGAGAACAAGCAACTGTTCAAGGGGGAGGATTGGTACAACGGGGTCGACAAGGTCTCCAAGGACAACTACATCCTGGGGATGAACTTCAACCCGACCTGGTATCAGGTGTTTCCCGGCATCGATATGTTCATGCCGGTCAGCTACAACGTCGGCCTCGCTGGCCAATCCTCCGTGCAATTGGGCGGCAACAAGGGCACCGGCAGCTATTCGGTCGGCGTCGGCATGGACGTGCGCAGCCAGTATCGCTTCGACCTCAAGTATGTCGATAACTTCGGCGATTTCGATACCTGCGACTCTGCCGGCAGCGCCGGCGCGCCAGGCGATGGTGCCGCACCGGGCGCAAACGGTCAGTACAACTGCGTTCCGGGCCAGACCACTGCGTTTGCCGGCACCGTGGCCCAGCTCAAGGATCGCGGCATGGTCACTTTCACTTTCAAAACCACCCTCTGATCCTCGAGCCGTGCGTTAACAGGAGACACCCATGAATTTAATTCAATCCGTATTGGCCAGCGCCCTGGCGTTGGCGGTTGCAAGCTCCGCCCACGCAGCGGTCAGCGCCGACCAGGCGGCCAAACTCGGCACCAGCCTGACGGCAGTCGGCGCTAACAAGGCGGCTAACGCCGATGGCAGCATTCCAGCCTACACCGGCGGCCTGACCACGATCCCTGGCGCATTCAAAGCCGGCGACTCGTTCCGTCCCGACCCGTTCGATGCAGAAAAGCCGCGCCTGGTGATCACCGCGCAAAACCTCGCCCAGCAGAAAGACAAACTTACCGCCACTTCCCAGGCGTTGCTCACTCGCTACCCGAGCTATCGACTCGACGTGTACCCAACCCATCGCACCGTTGCACTGCCGCAAGCAGTGCTGGACAACACCGCGAAAAACGCCTTGACCGCCAAGACCACTGACGGTGGCCTGGGCCTGGAAAACGCCTTGCCGGGCGTGCCGTTTCCGATCCCTGCCGACGGTAACGAAGCGATGTGGAACCACCTGCTGCGCTATCAAGGGCAGGCGATGACGAACAAGTACGACTCCTGGAACGTTGATTCCTCCGGTGCGGCGTCGTTGAGCTCCACGGGCGTTTTCAACATCGAATACCCGCTATACGCGCCCGGGCGTCCGGCAGGGCCGGTCGCAGCGGATGAAACCTTCTACAAGATCAAGCTGACTTACACCGGGCCGGCCCGGCGTGCCGGTGAAGCGCTGCTGCTGCTGGACTCGGTCAATCCGCTGAAACAGCCACGCCGGGCCTGGCAATACCTGCCGGGGCAGCGTCGGGTGAAACTCGCGCCGGACCTGGCGTATGACACGCCGAACCCAGGCACTGTGGGTGCCGCAACCTACGACGACGCTTTTCTGTTCAACGGTGCGATGGACCGCTACGACTTCAAGCTGGCCGGCAAGAAAGAACTCTACGTGCCGTACAACACCTACAAGTTGAGCTACCACAAGGAAGCGGCCGACGTGATGAAAGCCAACCACGTCAATCCTGACCTGCTGCGCTGGGAGTTGCATCGGGTCTGGGTGGTGGAAGCCACGCTCAAGCCAGGCAAACGCCACATCTACAGCAAGCGCACCTTCTACCTCGACGAAGACAGCTGGATTGTCCTGGCTTCCGATGAATACGACGGCCGTGGCCAGCTGTACCGCGGTGGTTTCTCGCACCTGACCTACAGCTATGACGTACAGGCGCCGGACACTATCAACCACATGCTCTATGACCTGATATCCGGCGCCTACAACGTGAACGGTTTCTACGGCCCTTACGGCGGCCTGAAATACATCGCGCCACTGTCGAAGGCGCAATGGTCTTCCGAGTCGCTTGCGGGAACCGGTATCCGCTAAACCCCTACGCCCCTGTAGGAGCTGCCGCAGGCTGCGATCTTTTGATGTTGCACCATTAAAAGATCGCAGCCTCGCTTCACGCGGCAGCTCCGACAGGGGGCTGTGGTGTGCATACGAGATAATAATAATGACGATGATCAAGTGGTTCCTGCTGGTGGCACTGTCAGCGGCAATGGCGGTGCCGTTTACCCGTCCGGTGATTGCCGGCGACTTTGTCGATGTCCTCGATACGCCAGCGCTGCGTAGTGAATTGGCGGCGCACTCCCAGATGACCGGTCTGACCCGAGCCGGCGAGCGCCTGGTTGCCGTGGGCCAGCGTGGGCACATTCTGTATTCCGATGACGCCGGCCAGCATTGGCAGCAGGCCAAGGTACCGGTCAGTTCCGACCTGGTGGCCGTGCACTTTCCAGTCCCGCAGCAAGGCTGGGCGGTTGGGCATGATGGCGTGGTCCTGCACAGCAGCGATGCAGGCCAAACTTGGGTCCGCCAACTGGACGGACGCCAGGTCGGCCCGATCATGCTCGACTACTACCGCCAGCAGCTCGCCAGCCAACCGGAGGACGCCGACCTGCAGGCAAAGGTCGCAGAAGCGCAGCGCATGGTCGAGGAGGGCGCCGACAAGCCGTTCCTGGATGTGTGGTTTGCCAGCGAGCAGGTGGGTTACATCGTCGGTGCGTTCAATCTGATCTTCCGTACCGACGATGGTGGACTGCACTGGACGCCGTTGCTCGACCGTACCGATAACCCCGGCGCATTAAATCTCTACGCCGTGCGCCCTGCCGGTGATGACTTGTACATCGTCGGCGAGCAAGGCCTGGTGATGAAGCTGGATCGCGGCAGCGATCGTTTCATGGCGACTCGTACGCCTTACAACGGCAGCCTGTTCGGCGTCACCGGTAAAACCGGTATGGCGCTGGTGTTTGGTTTGCGCGGCAACGTTTTTCGCAGCACCGACGGCGGGACGAACTGGACCAGGATCGAGCTCGGCCTGCCCCTGAGTATCACCGCCAGCAGCGTCACCAGCGACGGCCGCATCCTGCTGGTCAGCCAGGCCGGCCATGTGCTGGTGAGCGCCGATGAGGGACGCAGTTTTCAACTCCAGGCTAACACCGTGCTGGCTCCGGTGGCCGCCGCGCAGGTGGACAGTGGCGGCTCACTGGTACTGGCAGGCACTCGCGGCCTGCGTCAACTGCCCCTCGAATAAGCCTGGCACCAATAAGAGAACAACATGATGGGTCACTACGAACTCGAAACAATGCCGGTGGTGCGCGAGCTCAAGGGCTTTGACCCGCGCTCCGGGAACCTGCTGGAGCGGCTGATTTTCAACAACCGCCTGTGGGTGGTGCTGGCTTGCCTGCTGGTCACGGTAGTGCTGGGTTACTTCGCTGCCACGCGGCTGACGCTCAACGCCAGCTTTGAAAAAATGCTTCCGCAGAGCCAGCCCTTCATCCAGAACTACCTGGCGAATCGTCAGGCCCTGCGTGGCCTGGGCAACGCGGTGCGGGTGGTGGTGGAGAGCAGCGACGGCGATATTTTCGACCCGCACTATCTGGATGCGCTGAAGGAAATCAACGACGAACTCTTCGTCACTCCGGGCGTTGACCGGGCGTGGATGAAGTCGCTGTGGACCCCGGCCGTGCGCTGGACCGAAGTCACCGAGGAAGGCTTTCAGGGCGGGCCGGTGATGCCCGACTCCTATGACGGGTCAGCGCAGGGCGTGCAGCAACTGCGGCAGAACATCGCCCGTTCGGGGATCGTCGGCAGCCTGATTGGCAACAACTTCAAATCGAGCATGATTTTCGTACCGCTGCTGGAGAAAGACCCGGTTACCGGGCAGGCCATCGACTACCACCAGTTTTCGAAAGTCCTGGAAGAGAAACTGCGCGACAAGTACGAGTTTGCAGGCGGCGCCCGTGTGACGGGGGAAGAGGGCAAGGGGCCGCTGAAGATCCGCGTGATCGGCTTCGCCAAACTGGTGGGCGACCTGATCGATGGTCTTGTGCAAGTGATGCTGTACTTCGGCGTCGCTGCGGTGATCGCCACCTTGATCATCTTCTATTTCACCCGCTGCGTGCGCAGCACCGCGCTGGTGATCATGTGTTCGGTGATTGCGGTGGTCTGGCAGCTGGGCCTGGTTGCGATGTGCGGTTTTGCCCTGGACCCGTTTTCGATTCTGGTGCCGTTCCTGGTGTTCGCCATCGGCGTGTCTCACGGCGCACAGAAGATGAACGGCATCATGCAGGATGTCGGACGTGGCACTCATCAGCTGGTCGCTGCCCGTTACACCTTCCGCCGTTTGTTTCTCGCCGGCCTGACCGCGTTGCTGGCCGATGCCGTGGGTTTTGCCGTGCTGATGCTGATCGATATTCCGGTCATCCAGGACCTCGCGATCACTGCCAGCCTTGGCGTTGCGGTTCTGATCTTCACCAACCTGGTGCTGCTGCCCGTGTTGCTGTCTTACTGGGGAGTGAGTCGCAAGGCCGCCGAACGCAGTTTGCGCGCAGAGAACAAGGAACTGCGCGGCAAAGGCATGGGTGCCCTGTGGAGCTTTCTCGACAGGTTCACCGAGCGTCGCTGGGCGACCGGCGCCGTTGTGGTGTCCGGCTTGCTGGCGGTGGGCGGGATAGTCGTCAGCCATCACCTGAAGATCGGTGACCTTGATCCCGGCGCGCCCGAGCTGCGTTCGGACTCGCGCTACAACCGCGACAATGCCTACATTACGGCCAACTATTCGCTGTCCAGCGACCAATTCGCAATCATGCTCAAGACGCCCACGGAAGGCTGTCTGAAATACGAAAGCCTGGTGGAGGCCGATCGCCTGGGCTGGCTCTTGCAGCAGCAACCAGGCGTGCAAACCACCGTTTCGCTGGTCAATGCGGTGCGGCAGATCACGGCGGGTTCCTATGAAGGAAACCCGAAAATGCTGACCATCGCCCGCAATCAGAATGTCCTGAACTACGGCGCACAACAGGCCTCCGTGAGCAGCCCGGACCTGTTCAATAACGATTGTTCGATGATGCCGATCGTGGCGTACCTGTCGGACCACAAGGCCGAGACCCTCGACCGTGTGGTCCAGGTGGCCGAAACCTTCGCCCGCGAGCACAGCAATGGCGAACGCCAGTTCATGCTGGCCGCTGGCAGTGCCGGCATCGAGGCTGCGACCAATATCGTGGTGCGCGACGCCAACCGCACCATGTTGCTTTACGTCTACGCCGCAGTGATCGTTCTGTGCTTCGTCACCTTCCGCAGTTGGCGGGCGGTAGTGGTGGCGGTGGTGCCGTTGATGCTGACCTCGATCCTCTGCGAAGCCTTGATGGTCTGGCTGGGCATGGGTGTGAAAGTGGCGACCTTGCCGGTCATAGCACTGGGGGTGGGCATCGGCGTGGATTACGCGTTGTACCTGCTGAGCGTGCAACTGGCGCAGCAGCGTGCCGGCCTGTCGCTGACCGAGGCCTACCGCAATGCCGTGGCGTTCACCGGCAAGGTGGTGGCACTGGTCGGCATTACCCTGGCCGCTGGCGTGATTACCTGGGCCTGGTCCCCAATCAAGTTCCAGGCCGATATGGGCATCCTGCTGACGTTCATGTTTATCTGGAATATGGTCGGGGCGTTGATCCTGATTCCTGCTCTTTCGCATTTTCTCTTGAGGAATCTGGGTGACAGAGCGGCTTGAGGCGATCGTTCGCTGTTACCCAAGCCACTCCACCAACAGCATCGCGCTCAAAGCCACCAACGCCGTGTTCAGGCAAACCAGCCCGAAGCCAAACCTCACCAGTGCGCTTTCCTCGCTGGCCTGGGTCTTCGCCAGCCCCAGGATCAGCATGACGATCGACAGCGAACCCAGTGCGGCATGTCCTGCCGCGCTGTTCTGAACGGCGGCCAGCAACAGGCGGGAGGTTTCCGGCAACATCGCGATGGCCGGCATGAAGATCGCGTTACCGCCTACGTTCGATCCGGTCATGTAGCCGGACAGCCCGCCGAGCAGGGCCACCAGCGAAGTCGCAGCGGTGGGCGACAACCCTGCCAGCAGTTGCATCAAGCCCGCCAGAAAGCCCGCTTTTACCATCATCTGCGACATGGCCAGGAAGAAGAAAATCGTCAGCAAGGGCCGTTTCGCCCGAGCCGACAATGCCGTCAGCAAGCCAACGTGCGGCCCCGTCTGGCGTGGCGTGTTGCGCGTGTAGAAGCCCAGGCCGATCAGCACCAGGATCAGCGCCACGCCCGGTGAAGCCAAGGGTTTCCACGTCACCTGGGCGCCCTGGACGATCCAGAGATCCTGCCAGCCGGTGATGCTCCACAGCGTTTTCAAGCCGACGATAAAGACGATCAGCAGCACATAAGGCCAGGCCTGGCGCGGCCATTGCACCGTGCTGCGAGTGGTTGCACTGCGCCGCAGCCGCCACCGGCCGGCAGCCAGTACGGCGCTGGCGGTTAACAGGCCGGCGGCAACGCCGGCTACTTCCGGGCCCAACCAGCGGCTGGCTGCGTAGAGCACGGCCACGAAGAGCAGCCAGAAGACGCCCAGCGCCTGCCATTCCCGCAGCTCGCGCACGCCTGCCAGGTACAACGCCATGGCACTCAGGGCAAGAAACACCGGGGCGCTGGTGAGGGCCGAAGTCGCAGCCAGGGCCGGCGCGTCCAGATGTGCCAGCGAGGCGCCGATCACCGAGGCCAGGCCCAGGGTGCCCCACGGCATGATCGCCATGCCGGCCAAGGCGATGCGCAGTGCGACCTGGCGTTCGAACAGGCTCAGCAGCAGTGGCACGGTGGCGATCAGCGACACGCCAAAACCGGTCATTGCTTCCAGTAATGGCGCCAGGCCGAGGACAATGAACACCAGTTGATCGCCGCGACGCAGCCTCAGGGATTGCACCCATTGGCTGAGCGCCACATTGACGCCCAGGCGCTCGATGCAAATCACGAACGCCAGCCCCGGCACGATCACGAACGCGGTGCTGGCAAACAGTACGGCGGTGTCTTGCGCAGCGGCCAGCAGGCTGCCCAGGTGCCACGCGTCGGCAGCACCGGCCAGCCACAACACCACTACCAGTAACGTGCCGGCAAGGGCGGCGTGCACCGGCGGGCGGCGCAGCACCACCAGCATTGCAGTGACCAGCAGGACGGGGGAAAGATGAAACAATGCGAGCATGCCGAATATCCTGTGTGAGTGGCCGGTCAGGCTGCGAAGGCAGGCTGCACGCAAGATAATATTTCTCGTGGCTAGATAAAGGGTCGCGGTTTTCTGCTAGTTTTCGGGAAATTTTCTCGCGGGGCTCGCATGGCTAACAAGGACGCTGCATTTGAATCACTGGATAAATTTGACCGTGCGATCCTGGACCTCGTCCAGCGCGACAACACCACGCCGCTGCGGCTGATGGCCGAACAGGTCAACCTGTCCACGGCCGCGGTGCAGCGCCGCATAAAGCGCATGGAAGAGAAGGGCGTAATCACCGGCAACGTGGCCATCGTTGACCCCACGGCCGTCGGCCGGCCGATCACCATCATTGTCGAAGTGATGGCCGAGCGCACCAGCATTGAAGCGTTGGAGGCCATGAAGGCGCACTTTGCCGTGCCCGAAGTGCAGCAGTGCTACTACGTCACCGGCGAGGTCGATTTTGTGCTGGTTCTGACCGTCGCCAGCATGCAGGAATATCAGGCCCTGGCGCGGCGGTTGTTTGCCGAAAACGCCAATGTGACCTGGTTCAAGACCATCGTGGCACTGGACCGGGTAAAGGTCGGGCTTGAAGTGCCGAGCCTGGCGGGGTAACGGCGCAGTCGCACCCTGGCAGGCAATGTAGTGTTTTTCCTGATAGCTCGTAACGGAGCTTGCGATTGGTCCTCGGCTCAACGTCTGTTTAGGGTTGCTGCAGCAATTCTCAGCCTTAGTGGAACTGTATGCGTTATCGACGTCTCGACCTGAACCTTCTGGTGGCCCTGGACGCCTTGCTCAGCGAATGCAGCGTGAGCCGTGCGGCGGAGCGCTTGTGCCTGGGCCAGTCTGCGGCAAGTTCAGCGCTGGGGCGCCTGCGCGAACACTTCAACGACCCGTTGCTGGTGCAGGTTGGGCGGCGGCTGGAGCCGACAGCGCTGGGCCTGGAGCTGCTGCCGAAAGTGCGTGAGGCCCTGGCGCTGACACGGGACATCGTCGATTCGCCGGTCGGGTTTGACCCGGCCACCTGTACCCGCCAATTCACCTTGGTGGCCTCGGATTATGTGGTGGGAGTACTCCTGCCTGCCGTAAGTCTTGAGTTGGCACGAGTCGCTCCCGGGGTGCGATTGAGCCTGCGCGACCTGCCTGCACCGCGCGACGGTGACGTGGTCAGCGAGGCGCTGGATTACCGTCGCAGTGATGCCGTGATAGTGCCGCAGCGCCGCTTGAATCCGGCGTATCCCCACGTGCCGCTGCTCAACGATGAGTTGTGCTGCATCGTCTGCGCGGGGCAGGCGCAGTTTGCCGATGGCCTGAGCCTGGCCAGCTACTGTGCGGCGGAACATGTGGTGCGCGAATTCTCCGACGGGCGAAACCTGGCGATGGATGCCGTGCACCTGCAGGAGCTTGGCGTGCAACGGCGAGTCGCGGTGGCCGTGGAAAGCTTTGCGCTGATTCCGGAGTTTGTGATGGGTACCGCTCGTATCGCTACGGTGTTTCGCCGTCAGGCCCAGGGTTTTGCCCGGCGTTACCCGCTGCGCATCCACCCCGCACCGCTGGCGTTTCCCGCCTCGACCCAGGTGCTGCAGTGGCACCCTTACCAGGAACATGATCCGGCGATGCGCTGGTTGCGCCGACTGCTGGTAGAGCAGGCGGCGATGCTCGATCAGCCTGGAGGTTGATCGCCGGTGTCCGCTATCAAGCCGACCTGATCGATGGCCTGCACTGCACAGCGTTCGTCGTTGTCCGAGGTATCGCCACTGATGCCGATGGCGCCGATGAGTTGCCCCTGGGCATTACGAATCAGTACACCGCCTGCCACGGGAATCACTTCGCCGCCGGTCAAACTGTTGATCGCATCAAAAAATGCCGGCATCGCTTGCGCACGCCTCGCCAGTTCACGTCCGCCGAAACCCATGCCCAGGCAGCCCCGAGCCTTGCCAGTGGCGATTTGCGGGCGCAGGAAACTGGCGTGTTCATCGCGCAGTACGGCCAGTGGATGACCAGCGGTGTCCAGTACGGCTGCGGCCATGGGCTTGAAGCCCGCTTGACGGGCGAGGCGAATGGCACGGCTCGCCAGGTCTGTGGCGGTGAGCAGATCGAGTTGTTGCATGGCAGCAGTCCTCATAAGGCCCACTTGTCCAACTGGGCTACGCGGTCGCGAGTGTACAGATCGGTCCATTTCAAAGAGTTGAAGTCGCTGACCTGCTTGGGGTTGTAGGGGCTGCGCTCCATGCTTACCGGCTGGCCGCCCTTGTACACGGCTTTCAGGCGAGAGCGATCCTGCAGCAGACGGATGTCCTGTAATGGCGAGCCGTCGAGCAGCAGGAAGTCGGCCTGTTTCCCTACTTCCAGAGTGCCCAGGGTCTCGCCCCGTGGCATGCAGCGCGCGCCGACGTTGGTGGCTGCATGCAGGGCTTCGGCCGGGGTGAATCCCAGCCGCGTCACCAGCAATTCCAACTCGCGGGCGTGCCACTCGCCGTATGGCGTCACCGCAAAGCCGCTGTCACTGCCGCAGGCGAACGGGATGCCGGCCGCTTTCGCGCGTTTGAGCACGGCCGAGCCGATCTCCAGGGTTCGAGCACAGTAACCGGCGTAACCGGTGGTGATGGCCGGGTCGTGGGGCTGGCAGAAATCCACGGTGTTCTGCGGAAACGTCATGGTGGGGGCCAGGATGCTGCCGGCTTCGAGCAAGGCTTCGATGCACGCGTCGTCCATGTAGAACGCGTGGAAGACCAGATCGACGCCGGCGCGCGCGGCGTACATCACCGCCTCGCGACCGTAGGCATGGGTGGCGACCTTGCAGCCCAGGCGATGGGCCTCGGCCACCATTTCGTAAGTTTCTTCGGCGGTGAACGCCGCGATGATTTCACCGTTGGGGCGGCGATGGGTGCCGTCCATGGCAATTTTGATCAGGTCGACGCCATCCTTGGCTTGTTTGCGGATTTCCGCCAAGGCATCGCTGCGGCTGGTCACCAGGCATGCGGTGAAAAATTCCGGGGCACCCATGCGGCTCGGGAACCAGTCGTTGAGGCTCTGCCGATTGGTGATGACCCGGCTGCTGGCGGCAATTCGCGGCCCTTCGAACAACCCGGCGCCGATGGCGTTGCGCACGGCGATGCTGAGCTGGCCACTGTCGCCGGGGCACACCATGCTGGTGACGCCGGCCGCTAGCACATGCTGGGCGAAGAACATGCCGCGCAGGGCGCGGAACTCGTCGCTGGTCCAGATATCGATGTCTTCTTCGCTCTGCGCATTGCCGAATGCCAGATGGGTGTGCACATCCACCAGGCCTGGCATGACAAAGTTGTCACCGGCATCCACCACGGTGTCGCCGGGTCGAGGTGCAGGCGCGGACAAGGTCGGGCCGACGTAACTCAGCAGACCGTTTTCTACCACCAGGGTTTGTTGCTGACGGGTGTCGAGGCCGGTGCCGTCGAACAGTGTCTGGCATTTCAGGTGCAGGCTAGGCATGGGGTTTTTCGCTTGGCTGATTGTTATGCGAAAAGAGGCTAGGGGCGCGGGCAGGTTCAACACCAACAGATTGCATCGATGGCGACGTATTGACCGGGTCAATAGGTCTGCAAGCCTTGGTTTACTGGGCTTGTGGACGATGGATGGTGTCGGAGGGAGAGTATCGCGAGTCACGATGGCAGGCATCTTCATCGACGATTTTTACTGCGCAGGTGCGGCGTTTATGGTGCGCGCTTGTCAATTCACCGAGAGTCAGGAAGATGCCTGTGAAAACCCAACTGCTGCAATTGGAAACCGAACGCCGCCGGGCGCTGGTCGAAGAGGATTATGCGCGAGTCGCCGAGCTGTTCGCCGATGACCTGGTGTACGTACACACCACCGGCCTGGTGCAAGGCAAGGCCGACTACCTGGACTACGCCCGGAGCGCGGTGCAATACCTGGCCATCGAACGCGGCGAATTGCAGATTCGCTTTTATGGCGAGCGCCTGGCGGTCATGACCGGCCCACAGTGCAACACCTTGCAGAAGCGCGGCGGTGACCAGCTGATTCGAGGTGAAGGGTTTGCCACACAGGTGTGGGCCTTGGGGGAGAATGGATGGCAGATCAGCTCGTTCCACGCTACTCGCCTATTCAGTTGAGGCTTTTTGCAGGAGCGAGCTTGCTCGCGAAGAACCCATAGGCAGCGCGTTTTCCCAGGTTTCCCGCGTTGTCTTTGACGTTTATCGCGAGCAAGCTCGCTGCTACACGTCCGGGGCGTTAAAATCTGTCAGCCAACGTGCCCACCCAAGTTTTCAGCCACCCAGTCTGCAATGTACTGCCCGGCGTTAATGCTGTTATCAAAGCTTGAATGCTGCACCCCACCTTCGCGCTCAGTGAATATTTTCAGCTCGCGCTTGGGGCTGTTGACCAGTTGCTCGTAGGTGCGATGTGCCCACTTCAAAGGAATCTGTGAATCCTTTTCCCCGTGGGTCACCAGGAACGGCACTTTGATCCGGTCAAGCACGCCGTCCAGGTGGACGTTCTCGGCGATGCTCATGAACTCGTCGACATCGTTCGCGCCCCACACCCAGCACACGTGCGACCAGTAATGCGGTACCGGGAAGCTGCCTTCTTTTTCCAGGCGACGTTTTTGCACATCTCGCCAGTCGTGGTTCGCGCCCCATACCACGCCGCAGGCGAAGCGCGGTTCGAAGGCCACGGCGCGTGGGCAGTAGTAACCGCCCAACGAGACACCTTCCATGCCGATGCGCCGGGCATCTACATCACTGCGGGTTTCCAGCCAGTCGACGACGCGGCTGGCCCAGTGCTCGCTGTCGTAACGGGCAATCAGGTTGTGCAGGCGCAAGGCTTCACCGGTGCCCGGTTGGTCGATGATCAGCGAAGACACTCCGCGTTTGGCCAGCCAGGCGGGGAGGCCGACGCGGTATTTCATTTCCTTGGTCGAATCCAGCCCGTTGACCTGCACCAGGATCGGCGCCGGCCCGCTCACGCCTTCGGCGCGTACCAGCAAGCCGGAAATATGTGCGCCCTCGTAGGGGATTTCCACTCGCTCGCAGTTCTCCCGGGACAGTTCGATGCCGCGTTTGAACGTCTGCAGGAACCGCTGGTACAGCTCGGTACGACCCGCTGCACCATGGGCCTGCAGGCGCTCGCAGGTCAGGTAGTAGGTGGCGGCACGGTTGTATTTTTCGCCTGCAGACAACAGCCGGCCCGACGTTTCGTCTTCCTCGGCCAGCCCGCAGAGTTTGTCGGCCATTCTCGCCCAGGTCTCGCGGAAGGCCTTGGTACCGGCGGCGTCGGGCTGGCGGGCGGCCTCCTGCAGCGGCGCGCACATCTCTTCGATTTCGCCCATGCGGGCGCCCATCTCGATGGCCAGGTTGACAGAAAGATTCCACACGTAGTTGGTTGGGAAATAGCGGAACATGGTTTTTGTTGTCCTTGTGGTTGCCTTGGCGTTCCCACGGCACGTTAAGGACGACCCGACTATTTGGCCAATCGTGACGCGGGATGGGAGGTATCGCGAGCGGCGATAGGATGCTCCTCAAGGTGCTGGATGAATTCGCTGATGCGATCGCGCAGCCAGCGATGCATGGGGTCGCCGTCGACGCTGCGGTGCCACAGCATCACTTCACGCATCACCGGTATCTTCACCGGCGGCTGCAGGATCCGCAGCGGCAGATGCAGGGCGTACAGCCGCGCCAGCCGCTGGTGCATGGTCGCGATGCGCTGGGTGCCGACGACCAGCTGCGGCAGGGTGTTGAAGTCGTTGGTAATCACTTCCAGCCGGCGATTGAAGCCGTACTGGTTCATGAACCATTCCTCGATACTCATGTGCCGGGTGCGCCCGAAACCGACGGAGACGTGGCCCATTTCCATGTACTGCTCAAGCGTCAGGCTGTCCCCCACTTGCGTATTGCCCTGCCACACCACGCACACGTGTTCTTCCTCGAACAGCAGCTTGGAAGGGTGGCTGTCGAGGGTGTAGCGCTCCGGCACGATCATCAGGTCGACCTCGCCGCGAACCAGCAACTCGCCGGAGTTATCGCTGGGGCCGAGCATCTCGAAAGTGATGTTGGGCGCTTCCTGGTGGATTTTCTGAATCACCTGGGCGAACAGCACGCTGATCAGGTAGTCCGAGGTCACCAGCCGAAAGTGGCGCTTGCTGGTCGCGGGGTCGAACACCGGTTTGGCGGTGATGGACGACTGGATGGTCAGCAGCACTTCACGCACCGGCTTGGCCAGTTCCAGCGCGTAATTGGTGGGCTGCATCTTGCGGCCCACCTGCACCAGCAATTCGTCTTCGAAGTAACTGCGCAGGCGTCCCAATACGCCGCTGGTGGCGGACTGTGTCATGTGCAGGCGTTCGGCGGCGCGGGTGATGTTCTGCTCTTCGAGCAATACATCGAGCGCCACCAGCAGGTTCAGGTCCAGGTGATTGAAGCGCATCGGGCACGTCCATTGTTGTATTTATTTTCGCGATACATTCGGACGAATACAGTGCCGCGTCAAGCCTGCCTCAAGTCGATCTGCCGTTGCATCAGGTATCGCGTTTGCCGATAGGTCGCATCCCGACATGCGATTAGTCAGCTGCCCAGGGTCCAGTCAATCTTCGCCGCAGTCGGGCCTTGAGCCGACACCACCACCGGGTTCGTTGCCACGCTGATCCTGACGCTGAGCGTTCAGCTGCCGTTCCCGGATCATAATTTCAATGGAGTGGTTGCCATGAACATCATTGGCCTTGATGCCCTGATTTTTGGCGTCGATGACATCCAAGCCTGTACCGATTGCCTGCGTGACTACGGCCTTGAGCCGGTTGCCGTGAGCAGTGAGGGCGGGCGGTTTGAAGCACTGGACGGCACTGCCGTGATCATTCGCCGAGCCGACGACCCCGGGCTGCCGGCGGCCATCGGCCCGGCGCCGTCAATTCGCGAAACCGTATACGGTGTCGCCAGCAGCGCTGACCTCGACGCGATCGAAGACGAACTGGCCCGGGATCGCCAGGTCAGCCGCAGCCCCGATGGCGTGCTGCACAGTGTCGATGACATGGGCTTTGCCATCGCCTTCCAAGTCACGGTGCGCAGGGCGTATACCGCCCCGGACGACCTGACCAATGCCGCCGGCCACGCGCCGCAGCGACCTCTCAACCAGCCGGGGATCACCCTCGACATGAGCGCGGCGCCGCGCACGTTGTCCCATGTGGTGTATTTCGTTCCGGACGCGGCCAAGGCCGAGGCGTTCTACGCCGAGCGCCTGGGTTTCAAGACCACCGACACCTTCATCGGTGCCGGGCCGTTCATGCGCCCGGCCGGTTCTGATGATCATCATTGCCTGTTCATGATCCAGACCCCGCCGCACATGAAAGGTTGCGAACACTTCACCTTCCACATGGGCAGCGGCACCGAAGTGCTGTTGGCCGGCACCCGCTTCGAGCAAAAAGGCTGGACCAGTTTCTGGGGCCCGGGCCGGCACCTGTTTGGCTCCAACTGGTTCTGGTACTTCAACAGCCCGCTGGGTTGCCACATCGAATACGACGCCGACATGGACAAGCACGATGACGCCTGGGAGGCGCGCCGCGCGCCGCTGTCGGCGGATAACTCGCAGTTGTTCCTGTTCAACTCGAAAGAGAAATGGGCGCCCGGTGGCCCGCCACCCAAGCTCGGTTGAAGGCGGGTTTGAGCGATGAACCCGCGCGCGATTGGGTTATGCCGCGCGGATGAACTGGAGGAAGGGCAGGCGCGCGGGTTTGATCCATGGCAGTGCGGCAAGGACAGCGTGTTCGCCGTGCGGCATCAGGGACAGCTGCGGGTTTATCGCAACAGTTGTCCGCATCTGGACGTGCGCATGGAGTACCGCAAAGACCGCTTTCTCAGTGCCGACGGCCAGTTGATCGTGTGTTACGCCCACGGCGCGCAGTTTCTTCCGCAGACCGGCGAATGCGTCTACGGCCCGTGCCTGGGCCAGAAACTGGAGGCACTAGCGTGCAGTGTGGAGGAGGGCTGGCTGGTGTTGAAAACACCAGGCTGCACAGCGTAGCGGGGACAGATCGAGGTATCGCGTACGGCGATACATCGCATCCTTACTCGCGATTAGTCAAATCCCTGGTTTGCCGGGAAGCTGGACCCAACGACGCAGTGCCCGACGCTGCATCGAATCACAAGAATAAGAAGTGAGAATGCCATGAGTGCAGTGAACAACGTTCTGATCGTGGGCGGTGGTATAGGCGGTTTGTGTACGGCCATCGCGCTGCGCCGCAAAGGGATTGCCGTGGATTTGATCGAACTCAAATCCGAGTGGACGGTGTACGGCGTCGGGATTATCCAGCAGAGCAACGTGGTCCGCGAGATGGCCAAGTTGGGGGTGCTGGACGGCTACCTCGATGCGGCTTTTGCTTTCGAAGATGTGGCCATCTACGGCCCGGCCGGCCAGCAGCTGGCGCGCATTCCGGGCCAGCGCCTGGCGGGGCCGCAATACCCGGCCAACGTTGGTATCTCGCGCCTGGCGCTGCACAAGGTGCTCAGTGAAACCGCCCTTGAGCTTGGCGCCAAGGTGCGCCTGGGGCTCAGCGTGGAGTCCCTGGAGGATCAGGGTGACCATGTAGAGGTGCTGTTTACCGACGACAGTCGCGGGGTTTATGACCTGGTAGTCGGCGCCGACGGCCTGTTCTCCAAGGTGCGCCAGCTGGTGTTTGGCGACACCTACACGCCGCGTTTTACCGGTCAGGCGGTGTGGCGCTACAACTTTCCGCGCGACCCGCAGATCGATCACCTGGCCAACTACCAGAGTGCCGCCGGCAATGCCGGGCTGGTGCCGCTGGCGGGCAACCTGATGTACATGTTCCTGACCTCTCACGAGCCGTCCAATCCATGGATGGCGCCCGCCACCATGGCCGAGCAGATGCGTGAGCGCCTCAAGGGTTTCACCGGGCTGATCGGCGAGCTGCGCGAGCAGATCACCGACAGCAGCCAGGTGGTCTACAAACCCATGGAAGTGGTCTTCGTCAACGAGCCCTGGTATCGCGGTCGAGTGCTGCTGATCGGTGACGCTGCCCACGCCACCACGCCGCACCTGGGCCAGGGCGCGGGCATGGCGATCGAAGACGCCATCGTGCTCAGTGAAGAGCTGACCACCGATGCAGGCGTCGAGCAGCAGCTGCAGCGCTTCATGCAACGCCGGTTCGAGCGCTGCAAGTACATCAGCGAAAGCTCGGTGCTGGCCGGCGACAAAGAGATGCAGCACGACCGCGAGTTCGATCGCATCGGCCTGGTCAAGCAGATGCTCTCGCGAACGGCCGAGCCGATCTGATTCCATCCAGCCGTTCTTCCACAGCAGTTACCACTATAAAAACAAGAGGTTAACGCGATGGTTAGTTCCAAGACTGCGGCGCTCGCGCGCCGCCAGGTCAGCTCGTCTGCACCCTTTGGTTTCAGTTTGGCCGCGGCCCTGGTGCTGTGCAGCCAGGCGGCGCATGCCTTTCAGGTCGACACCGGCAATCCCGATTTCAAATTACGCTGGGATAATACGGTCAAGTACAGCGCAGCATGGCGCACCCAGAACCCCAGCAGCAAGCTGACCCAAGGCCAGGTTGCGCTCAATCAGGACGATGGCGACCGGGCGTTCAACAAGGGCCTGATCTCCAACCGGACCGACATTCTTTCCGAGCTGGACCTGTCCTTCCAGAGTTTCGGCGCACGGTTGAGTGGCGCGGCGTGGTACGACACCGAGTACCAGCACGACAATGACAACGATGACCCGGCGCGTGCCAACCAGCGCTCGGTAGCGTACGACGAGTTCACCGATGACACCCGGCACCTGCATGGCGGCGACGGCGAATTGCTCGATGCGTTTGTGTACTGGAACGGCGAAGTCGCCGAGCGCGCCACCTCCGTGCGGGCCGGTCGTCACGGGCTGATCTGGGGTGAGAGCCTGTTCTTCGGCGCCAACGGTATTGCCGGCGGTATGGCCCCGGTGGACGTGGTGAAAGCGCAGTCGGTGCCCAACACGCAGTTCAAGGAAATCACTCGCCCGGTCAACCAGCTGTCGGGGACTTTCCAGCTGACCGACGACGTGTCGCTCGGCGCCTTCTACCAGCTCGAATGGGAGCAGACGCGCCTGCCCGGAGCCGGCAGCTACTTCTCCACCAGTGACACCATTGGCGAAGGCAATGAACGCCTGATCGTCGGCGCGCCGTTCCCCGCATTCCTGGGTGGGAATCCCAGCAGTCCGGCGGCGTTTTTCCACGGCAATGACAAGGAAGCGCGCAGTTCGGGGCAGGGCGGCCTGCAGTTGAAATACAGCGCCGAAACCGTTGAATACGGCCTGTACGCGATCCAGTACCACGACAAGACGCCCAAGCTGTATCTCAAGCCATCCACCGGCGCACCGAATTTCGCCACCGGGCAAATCGGTGAGTACTACTGGGTCTACCCCGAAGACATTCGCGCCCTGGGGGCGAGTTTCTCCACCACCATGGATGAATACAGCTTCGCCGGTGAAGCGTCGATGCGCTGGAACATGCCGCTGGTGTCCAACGGGCAAACCGTGCTGCCGGGTGTGGTGGCTGACAACGATGACGACGCGCTGTACGCCGTTGGACGCACTGCCCACGTCAACCTCAACGTGCTGGCTTCGTTCGGGCCGAACTTCCTGGCGCGGGAGTCGGGGTTTGTCGGCGAAATCGCCTGGAATCGCCTGCTCAATGTCACGAAAAACCGCGCCGCCCTGGACCCGAATGCCACGGATGACGGGCTTGGATTCAAGATGGTCTACACCCCGACCTATCGCCAACTGTTCTCCGGCATCGATATCAGCATTCCGCTGGGCGTCAGCTACTTCCCCCTGGGCAAGTCGGCGGTGGTCAGCTCGTTTGGCCCGGACAACGGCGGCGACATCAACATCGGCATCACCGCCACTTACCTGGATCGCGTCACTGCGGGTCTGACCTACACGCATTACTACGGCGCCGAGGACACCAACCTCAATGCGCTCAGCCAGTTCAATTACAAGCAATCGCTGAAGGATCGGGATTACCTGGCCTTTTCCGTCAAGACCACGTTTTAAGAGGACTTGCGCATGACCTCCAACAAAAACAATCCGGCATTCAAGCTCAAGGCCCTGTGTTTCGCGCTGCTTGGCAGCCTGGCTATCTGCAGCCAGTGGGCCGTGGCCGCCACGGCCGATGAAGCGGCCAAATTGGGCACGACCCTGACGCCCATGGGTGCAGAACGGGCCGGCAACGCCGATGGCACCATTCCGGCCTGGGACGGCGGTTACACCAAGGTCGATCCTTCGTACAAACCCGGTGGTAAACGCAGCGATCCCTTTGCCGCGGACAAACCGGTGTTCAGCATCACCTCCAAGAACCTTGCGCAATACGCCGGCAAGCTCACCGACGGCACCAAGGAAATGTTCAAGCGTTTCCCCGACACCTATCGCGTCGACGTCTACCCGACTCGCCGGTCGGCAGCAGCCCCGCAGTGGGTGTATGACAACACGCTGAAAAATGCGACCCGCGCCAAGCTGGTACAGAGCAGCGCCGGGCCGGTGCCTGAAGGCGCTTTTGGCGGCATCCCGTTCCCTGTGCCACACAACGGCGCAGAGGCCATGTGGAACCACTTGCTCAACTGGCGCGGCACCTCGTTGTCGATGCATTTTCGTCACTACCTGATGACCGCCGACGGCAAGCAGGTGATGACCACCGACGGCCAGGCGATCCAGGAGATGCCGTACTACTACCAGGACGGTTCGCCTGAAACTTTCGCCGGCGACTATTGGCTGTTTCGCCTGCTCAACGTCGGGCCACCGTTGCGTGCCGGCGAGCAAATCATGGGGCGCACCAACATCAACGGCGACAAGTCCCAGGCCCACGTCTACCTGACGGGCCAGCGTCGGGTGCGCAAGCTGCCCAATGCCTGCTGCGATACGCCGACACCGGCGACTGCAGGGGTCATGTCGTTCGACGAACTGAGCGTGTTCCAGGGCCGCATGGACCGTTTTGACTGGAAGCTGGTGGGCAAGCAGGAGATGTACATCCCCTACAACACCAACAAGGTACAAACCGCAGCCAAACCCGAAGACCTGTTTCTTGCTCACCACATGAACCCCGACTTCGTGCGCTGGGAACTGCACCGGGTGTGGGTGGTTGAAGCCGATCTGGCACCGGGCAAGCGTCACCAGTTGCCCAAGGGCCGCTATTACCTCGATGAAGACACCTGGCAAGCGATGCTGGGCGATCGCTGGGACGCCAATGGCCAACTGGCCAAGACGCTTTGGTCGCTGCCCGCCGTGCTCCCGGATTTGCCGGCGCAGGCGCAACTGTCCTCGGGTTTCTACGACCTGACCTCCGGCGCCTGGTTCATCCAGAACGTCTACACCGGTCTGCCGCAACAGTACGGCTTGGTGGATCGGTACAAGGCTTCGGAGTTTTCGCCAGCGGCAATGGCGGGTGCCGGGGTTCGCTGAGTCAGACCGGATCACGGTGGGGTCAACCGTGATCCGGTTCACAGGTTTTTCGAGGTCAGTGATGAATAGAATCGGGTTGATGTGCCTTCTGGCGCTGCCGTGTCTGTGTCCGTTGGGCCAGGTGCAGGCCGCTACGGTGGGCGACACCTTGAGCACCCCGGCGATGCGTTCGCCCCAGGCACAGCACGCCGTGCTGCTGGACCTGGCCCGGGCGGGCGAGCGCCTGGTGGCGGTCGGCGAGCGGGGCATCGTGCTGCTTTCCGACGATAACGGCGGCAGCTGGCGTCAGGCCGAAGTACCGGTCTCGGTGAGCCTCACGGCGGTGCAGTTCGCCGATGCCAGTAACGGCTGGGCGGTAGGGCATGCCGGTGTGGTGCTGGTTTCCCATGACGGTGGCGAGCACTGGGCGGTGCAACTGGACGGGCGCCGTGCCGCGCAACTTGAGGTGCAAGCGGCCCGCGACGACCTGCCCGGTGCAACCGACCAGGACGCCGCTGCTGCAAGAGTGCAAACGGCAGAACGCCTGGTGAGTGACGGGCCGGACAAACCGTTCCTGGCCCTCAATGTCGTCGATCAACAGCACGTCGTGATCGTCGGCGCCTATGGCCTGGCCTTTGCGACTCGTGACGGTGGGCGCAGCTGGCAGTCGCTGGTCGGCCACATCGACAATCCGATGGGCGCGCACCTCTACGCCATTGCACGCCAGGGCGAGCGCTGGCTGATCGCCGGGGAGCAGGGTTACCTGGCTCGCTCGGACGATGGCGGCAACACCTTCGCCGCCCTGGACAGCCCGTACCCCGGGAGTTTTTTCGCCCTGCAAATCAGCCAGGACGGCACTGCGCTGGCGGCCGGGCTCAAGGGTAACGCGTTCATCTCGACCGACTTCGGCGACAGCTTCCAACCTGCGCCCGCGCCAATGCCGGTTTCTTTCAGCGATGCGATTCGCACCGCCGATGGCCAGTTGCTGCTGGTGAATCAGGGCGGCGCGCTGTTTCGCACCGGTGCCCGGCCAGGTGCGCCGCTGGTGCCTTATGGCAAGCCACTGGGCAAACCGGTCGCCAGCGTGGTCCAGGCTGCCGACGGCAGCCTGGTGCTGGCAGGTTTCACCGGTTTGACTCGCGTATCGCCACCATCTGCCATTGCTTCGGAGTGAGGTTATGAAGTCTTTCGACAACGCCACGGCAAGCCTGGCGAATTTCGATCCGCGCTCCGGCTCGATGGTGGAACGCGCCTTGTTCAACCATCGGTTGTGGGTGCTGCTGGTGTGTGTGGTCACCACGCTGGTCTTGGGTTATCAGGCCACGCGTATCGAGTTGAACGCCAGCTTCGAAAAAATGATCCCGACCGAGCAGCCGTACATTGCCAATTACCTTGAGCACCAGAAACAGCTCAGTGGCCTGGGCAATGCGCTGCGCATCGTCGTGGCCAACCGTCAGGGCGATATCTACAACGCCGAGTACCTCAAGACCCTGCAGGCCTTGAGCGACAAGCTCTACCTGCTGCCAGGTGTCGACCGTGCGTACATGAAGTCCTTATGGACGCC
Organism: Pseudomonas sp. ES3-33; assembly: GCF_000952175.1. Lineage (NCBI taxonomy): Bacteria > Pseudomonadati > Pseudomonadota > Gammaproteobacteria > Pseudomonadales > Pseudomonadaceae > Pseudomonas > Pseudomonas sp. ES3-33. Next base: position 107,339 of record NZ_JZRI01000066.1, read on the forward strand.
GGCCACTCGCTGGGTGGCGGTCACTGAGGACGGCCTGGATGGCGGGCCAGTGATTCCTGATGACTACAGTGGCACGCAAGCCAACCTTGAAGCACTGCGACGCAACGTGCAGCGCTCCAATGAACTGGGGCAACTGGTGGCCCTGGACCAGACCTCCAGCATCATTTACGTGCCCTTGTTGGCCAACACCAGCGACGGTCAGGCGCTCAATTACTCGACCCTGTCCGAGCAGCTGGAGTCGCTGCGCAGCACTTACCAAAGCGATAGCATCGACATCCATATCACCGGTTTCGCGAAAAAAGTCGGCGACCTGATTGCCGGCCTGAAGCAGATTTTGCTGTTCTTTGCCGTCGCCATCCTCATCACCACCGCCGTACTGTTCTGGTACACCCGCTGCCTGCGCAGCACCTTGCTGGTGGTGTTGTGCTCCCTGGTGGCGGTGGTCTGGCAGCTAGGCTTGCTGCCGCTGTTGAATTACCAGCTGGACCCGTACTCGGTGCTGGTGCCGTTTCTGGTGTTCGCCATCGGCATGAGCCATGGCGCGCAGAAAATGAACGGGATCATGCAGGACATCGGCCGCGGCATGCACCGGGTGGTGGCGGCGCGGTTCACCTTTCGACGCCTGTTCCTGGCAGGGCTGACCGCGCTGCTGTGCGATGCGGTGGGGTTTGCGGTGCTGATGCTGATCAAGATCCAGGTCATCCAGGACCTGGCGGTGATCGCCAGTATTGGCGTGGCCGTGCTGATCTTCACCAACCTGATCCTGCTACCGGTGTTGCTGTCGTATGTCGGCGTCACGCCCCGGGCGGCGCAGCTGAGCCTCAAAAGTGAACAAGCCGAACAGGCTGGCCAGCGTCGCCATGCCTTCTGGCGCTTTCTCGACCTGTTCACCCGGCGCCGCTGGGCGACCCTGTGCATCGCCATTAGCCTGGCCCTGGCAGCAGTGGGTTTTCTGGTCAGCCTGCAGCTGAAGATTGGCGACCTTGATGCAGGTGCGCCGGAGCTGCGGGCCGACTCGCGGTACAACCAGGACGACGCCTTTCTCACCCGGCACTACGGCGCCAGCAGTGATCTGTTTGCAGTCATGGTGAAAACGCCCGCCGGCCAATGTGCGCGCTACGACATCCTCGCCAAGGTCGATGCCCTGGACTGGCAATTGCGCGCGTTGCCAGGGGTGGATTCGACCAACTCGCTGGCCTTGCTCAACCGCCGCATGCTGGTGGGCCTGAGTGAAGGCAGCCCGAAGTGGTATGAGCTGCAGAACAACCAGGCGATGCTCAACATGATCACCGCCAGCGCGCCCCGTGGCCTGTACAACGAAGACTGCAGCCTGCTGACCCTGTATGCCTACCTCACGGACCACAAGGCGGAGACGCTCACGCGCCTGGTTGAGCATGTGGAGGCATTTGCCGCCGCCAATAACACCGATGAGGTGCAGTTCCTGCTGGCCGCAGGTAACGCCGGCATCGAGGCCGCCACCAATATCGTGGTCAAGCAGGCCAATCGCGAAATGCTGTTCTGGGTGTACGGCGCGGTGATCGTGTTGTGCCTGATTACCTTCCGCTCCTGGCGTGCGACGGTGTGCGCGGTGATCCCGTTGATGGTGACCTCGATTCTCTGCGAGGCGTTGATGGTCTGGCTGAACATCGGCGTCAAGGTCGCCACGTTGCCTGTGATCGCCTTGGGTGTCGGCATTGGCGTGGACTACGCGTTGTATGTGATGAGCATTCTGCTGGGTCACCTGCGCCAGGGCGCGAGCTTGTCCGAAGCCTATTACCGGGCACTGGTTTCCACCGGCAAGGTGGTGATGCTGACCGGTATCACCCTGGCCATTGGCGTGGCCACCTGGATTTTTTCCCCGATCAAGTTCCAGGCCGACATGGGCGTGCTGCTGGCCTTCATGTTCGTCTGGAACATGGTGGGGGCCCTGGTGTTGTTGCCGGCGCTGGCGTACTTCCTGTTGCCCGCGCGCAGCGCTGCAGCCAATGCCGGCGTGCCGGTGAGTACGAGCGCCGCAAAACTTCCAGTGGCTGACGTTAATCACCTGCGCGCCGAGGAGCCTTGCCATGGTCGCTGAACATTCTGTCTCCAACACCCCTCGGCACGCCGGCTTGCCGCAATCCTCGCTCCTGCTGCTGGGCAGCTGCCTGCCCGTATTGGGGGCGGTGTTGCTGGCCCCGGTGCTGCCGCGGATGCAGGCGCACTTTGCCGATGTGGCGGGCAGCGCTGTCATGGTGCCGATCGTGCTGACGTTGCCGGCGCTGGTGATCGCCCTGTTGGCACCGTTTGCCGGCCTGCTCGCTGACCGCCTTGGGCGCAAGCCACTGCTGTTGGTGAGTATGGCGCTGTACGTGATATGCGGGGTGCTGCCGCTGTGGCTCGAGTCGTTGCCCGCCATTGTGGCCAGTCGCGCCGGTATCGGCCTGGCCGAAGCGGGCATCATGACCTGCTGCACCACGCTGATGGGCGACTACTACAGCGGGGCCAGGCGCGAGCGCCTGTTTGCCTTGCAGATGGTCGCCACGTCGCTGTCCGCTGCGGTGTTTATCGCCCTGGGTGGCTTCCTCGGGCAGAACGACTGGCGTACCCCATTCGCGCTGTATGCCGTGGGCTTGATCTTTCTGCCGTTGATGGCGTGGAAACTCTGGGAGCCCCAAGCTCAAGCCCAACCCCTGGCGCGCACCGAGCAAGCCCAGGCGAGCATCGTCCCGGGCAAGTTCCCATGGCGTGCCCTCACGCCCATGTATGCCCTGGCGCTGCTGGCCGGTCTCAGCCTGTTTATCGTACCGGTACAGGCCGGGTATCTGCTCAACCTGCTGCACGTCGACGCCCCGCAGCAAATCGGCATGACCATGGGCGCCAATCAGCTGGGCGTACTGGTCGGTGCGCTGAGCTTTCGTTTATTCAGCGGCGTGCGCAGCCAGCATTTGCTGCTGATTGCCTATGTGCTGGCGGGTGTCGGCGGCTTGCTGATGGCGAACGCCGGCAGCCATGCGCAGGTGGTGGTGGCGGTGCTGGTCAATGGCCTGGGAATCGGCCTGATGCTGCCCACCCTCATCACCTGGATCATGGCCCAGGTCGGGTTTGATCAACGTGGCCGCGCGGCCGGCTGTTTTACCGCGGCAATTTTCGCCGGTGAATTCATCAGCCCGTTGGCGGTGCTGGGCATTACCACTGGCGACAGCTCAGCGTTACCCCAGGCATTGGCCATCGTCGGTTGGCTGCAGATTCTGATCGCGCTGTTTTGCCTGGCGGTGCCCAGGTTGGGTGGCCTGTTGGCCAGCGCCAACGCGGACGTGCGCAACACCATTGGCAACGGCCATTGAACGAGGATTTTCCATGCAAGCGCTTCCCCACTTCAAACGCGTGGTCACCGGCCACGCAGCAGACGGCCAGGCCATCGTGGTCAGCAACGGGCCTACGCCCAGTGTCTTTCCGCTGCTGGCCGTGCCCGGCACGGTGTTTCATGAACTGTGGAACAGCAGCGCCAGCCCGGCGTTGCTGGATAACGCCGACGACCCCACGAGCAAGCCGCTGCAACTGAGTCCCGACCCGCACGGCAGCGTGATCCGCGTGGTAGACATCCCGCCGGACAGCGTGCAGAACCAGGTCAGCGATGAAAACGCGGCGGCAGTGTTTGCCGAAATCGGTGAGTCCCACGCAGGCACTGGCCAGGCCAATGCCCGGCACAAACTGATGCACCGCACCGAAACCCTCGACTACGGCATCGTGACCGAGGGGGAGGTGTGGCTGGTGCTGGACGAGGAAGAAGTGCACCTCAAGCGCGGCGATGCCGTGGTGCAACGAGGCACCAACCACGCCTGGAGCAACCGTACCAACGCCATGGCTCGCATGGTCTTCATTCTTCTTGACGGGCGCTTCGCTGCAGAACTGCGCAACGGCCCGGAGGCTTCTGCATGAGACTCGCCACCCTGAAAAACGGCAGCCGCGACGGGCAACTGGTTGTGGTCTCGCAGGATCACCAATGGGCACTGGACGCCAGCTGCGTCGCGCACACCTTGCAGCAGGCCATCGAGAACTGGGACAGCGTCGAACCCCGCCTGCAGGCGCTGGCCCGTCAGCTTGAGCAAGGTGAACGCAGTACCGCGGTCGCCTTCGACCCCGCCCAGGCCATGGCGCCGCTGCCCCGCGCCTACCAGTGGTGCGACGGCTCGGCGTTCCTGAGCCACGGCGAGCTGATGCAGAAGGCGTTCAACCTCGAGCCCATCGACGGCGCCGACCGCACGCCCCTGATGTACCAGGGGGCCGGTGACGATTTCATTGGCGGGCGCGACGATATTCCGTTGCCGAGCGAGAGCCAGGGTATCGACTTCGAAGGCGAGTTTGTGGTGCTGGTGGACGATGTGCCGATGGGGTGCGGGGCGGGTCAGGCGCTTACGCATGTAAAGCTGATTCTGCAGATCAACGATGTCAGCCTGCGGGCCCTGGCCCCACGGGAAATGCGCACTGGTTTCGGCTTTCTGCAGGCCAAGCCGTCCTCCAGCTTCGCGCCACTGGCCATTACCCCGGACGAGCTGGGTGAGGCCTGGTGCGAGGGTCGCGTACAGCTGCCGCTGCACGTGCTGTGGAACGGCCAGTGGTTTGGCCACCCCCACGGCGGACAGATGAACTTCAACTTCGGCGAGTTGATCGCCCATGCCGCACTCACTCGACGGCTGCGCGCCGGCACGCTGATCGGCTCGGGGACGGTATCCAATGCCGAGCGCAGTGCCGGTTCGGCCTGCATTGCCGAGCGTCGCGCGATCGAGATGATCGAGCACGGCGCTGCGCGAACCGGCTTCATGCGCTTTGGTGACCGCGTGCGCATGGACGTCCTGGGAAGTGAAGGTCAGTCGTTGTTCGGTGCGATCGACCAGCGCGTCATTGAAGCCCAGGGTTGAGGAGCGCCATATGCGTGTGTTGATTACCGGAGCCAATGGCTTCGTCGGCCGCGAGCTGGTGCGTTGCCTGCTGGCGCGGGGCAGTCTGCGGGGGCGGGTCATCCGTTCCCTGTTGGTGCTGGATACCGATCTGCAGGGCTTGCCGGATGATTCGCGGCTGCGCCGTCATGTCGGCAGTATCACGCAAGCGGCGTTGATCCGCCGTGTGCTGGCCGACGGCATCGATGTGGTGTTTCACCTGGCGAGCATTCCGGGTGGGGCGGCGGAAGATCAGTACGAGTTGGGCTATCAGGTCAACCTGCTGGCGAGTCTGGAGTTGCTCAACCAGCTGCGCAACAAGGCCGTGCCGCCGGTGCTGGTGTATGCCAGCAGTGTCGCGGTGTACGGCGGCCATTTGCCGGCAAAGATGAACGAGCAGGCCGAGTTGCGCCCGCAATTGTCCTACGGCACGCATAAGGCGATGGTCGAGCGTGTGGTCAGCGACCTCGGCCGGCGTGGCGAAGTGGACGGTCGGGTGCTGCGCCTGCCCGGAATCGTGGCGCGCCCGCGGGAGCCCAACGGTTTGCGCTCGGCGTTCATGAGCGATCTGCTGCGCGCATTTGCCGACGGTGCAGCCTACGAGTGTCCGGTATCGCCCGAGGCGACGGCCTGGTGGATGTCGGCCCGTTGTTGCGTGAACAACCTGATCCACGCGGCCGAAATCGATGGCCCGTTGCTGAGTCAGCGGGTGTGGCAGTTACCGGTGTTGCACCTGTCCATCGCCCAGGTGGTTGACGCCCTGGCGGCCAGTTATGGGCAAGAACGCCGCGAACTTGTTTCCTACGCCGCCGACGCCCGGCTGGAAGCTTTATTCGGGCGCCTGCCGCCGCTGAAAACCCCGCTCGCCCGTGCTGCCGGTTTCAACCATGACGGCAACGCAGCAGCGCTCATTCGCAATTCCCTCAATCCAGCGCCTCCCAGGCACTTACCGCTCACCGGAGAGACCCTTCATGAAGCCTGAACGTCGCCTCGTCGACCTGTCGGTCACCCTCGACAACAATCCCTACACCGATCCGCCTCCGCTATTGCCCAGGATCGACTACATGGACCATCAACAGGGTTGGCCGGAAATGGCTGCCATGTTCCCCGGATTGCAACTGGAGCAGATGCCCGGCAACGAATCCTGGGCGGCAGAGCGCCTGCAAATCACCACGCACAGCGGCACGCACATGGATGCGCCCTGGCATTACGCATCCACCACCGATGGCGGCCAACCGGCATTTGGCATCGACGAATTACCCCTGGACTGGTGCCTGCAACCGGGTGTGAAGCTGGACTTTCGGCACATGGCCGATGGGCATGTGGTGACGGCCGACGAGGTCGCCGCCGAACTGGCGCGCATTGAGCACTTGCTGCAGCCGCTGGATATCGTGCTGGTCAATACCCGCGCCGGTGCACTGTTCGGCCAGCCGGGTTACCTGGATGCCGGCATCGGCATGGGGCGCGAGGCCACCTTGTATTTGCTGGAGCGCGGAGTGCGGGTGGTCGGCACCGATGCCTGGAGCTGGGATGCGCCGTTCAAATACACTCGCGAGCGCTTCGCAGCCGACGGCGACGCGGCCATCATCTGGGAAGGGCACAAGGCCGGGCGAGACATCGGTTACGGGCAAATGGAAAAACTCGCCAACCTGGAAACCCTGCCGAACAAGGGTTTTGTGGTGTCTTGCTTCCCCTACAAGATCCGGCACGCCTCGGCAGGATTCGTGCGGGCGGTGGCGATTTTCGAAGAGTAAGCCGCGGTATCAATCAACGTTGGTCAAACACGATAAGAGAGGATTTATGGGTCTTTTGCGGATGCCGCCGGCGGCACTTTTTTGCGCGCTGTCACTGGGTAGCGGCCTGGCCATGGCGGCCACGGGTGAGGCAAGGCAACCCAATATCCTGCTGATTCTGGCCGACGACCTGGGTTATTCCGACCTGGGCAGTTATGGCGGCGATATCCAGACCCCGACGCTGGATCAGTTGGCCAGTCAAGGCCTGCAGTTCACCAGCATGTACGCCGCGCCGACCTGTTCGATCACGCGCTCCATGCTCATGTCGGGCACCGATAACCACCTGGCCGGGCTCGGTACCATGGCCGAAGCCCTGCAACCGTTCCAACGGGGCAAGCCAGGCTACGAGGGCTACCTGAACCAGCGGGCGTATTCGGTTGCCGAATTGCTCAAGACCGGCGGCTACAACACGCTGATGGTCGGCAAATGGCACCTGGGTCTGGAAGCGGATCAGGGCCCGGACCAGCGCGGCTTCGAGCAATCTTTCACCTTGTTGGAGGGCGGCGCGACGCACTTCAAGCCTGCGACGACCAACCCAGGCAAAATCGAGCAGGTGCATTACCGTGAAAATGGCCAGCCAGTGGAGCTGCCGGCGAACTTCTATTCCACGGACTTCTACACCGACAAGCTGATCAGCTACCTGCAAAACAGCCAGAAGGACGGCAAGCCGTTTTTCGCCTACGCCGCCTACACCGCGCCACACTGGCCGTTGCAAGCGCCTAAAGAGTACCTGGACAAATACCGCGGACGTTTTGACCAAGGCTACGACAGTGTCCGCCTGTCGCGTCTGGAGCGTATGAAAAAACTCGGTGTGCTCGCCAGTGAGGTCCAGCCAGCACAGCCGCTACCGGTCAACCCGAAGCTGCCGGGGTGGGACCAGTTGACCCCGGAACAACAGAAGGTCGAAGCGCGCAAGATGGAAATCTACGCCGCCATGGTCGATAACCTCGATCACAACATTGGTCGCCTGGTGCAATACCTGCGTCAAAGCGGCCAGTACGACAACACCCTGATCGTGTTCATGTCCGACAACGGCGCGGCAGCGGAGAATCACGCGCAGTTTTATCCGCCTGGAGCGCACACCGATAACAGCTTCGCCAACCTGGGGCAGCCGGGCTCGCAGATTGACTACGGCCTGCGTTGGGCTGAAGTCAGTGCCGCTCCGTTTCACCTGTTCAAAGGCACCACCGCCGAAGGAGGCATCAGTGTTCCGGCAATTGTCCAGTTGCCCAAGGGCCTGGCCCGCCAGGGAATCGAGCGCGGTGTGGCGCGGGTGGACGACCTGGCGCCGACCTTCCTGGCGCTGGCGGGCATCGCGCTGCCGGAGCAGGCAGAGGCGAGCAGGCATCCGATCACTGGCAAGTCACTGGTGCCCATGCTCGCGGGCAAGGGCAGCCCTCACCTCAACGATAACCTGGCAGGCGAACTGTTCGGCAATGCTTACTACCGCGAAGGCAACTTGAAGTTATTGGGTATGCGGCCCCAGGCAGGTTTCGGCGACAACCGGCTACCACCGCAATGGCAACTGTTCGATGTGGCTAAGGATCGCGGCGAAACCACGGACCTGGCGGCCAGCCAACCCGAGACGGTGCAGCGTCTGAAGGCGGCCTGGTTGCAGTATGCCGAGCGCGTGGGAGTCGTATTCGCACCGCGATAGTGGCGAAAGATTCGTCGCTGGGTTGAAGCGCTGGAGTACTTCCAGGACCGGGAAAGGTCGAACTTGAGCGCAAAGCGAATAAATCGGTTGAAAAAAACTCCTAAACGCCTTAAACGGGATGCTCGCCGGCACGTTGTTCGCAATCCGTAGGTGGGTATCGCCAGGTTTCTGGCCCAGGGAGCGTTAATGAGTTTTGATCCGTTGCACGGCTCCCCGCAGCCATCGAGCGAACGCGCAGCCGATGCCGCTCAGCCGCCACGCCCCGCAGACCCGCTCAGCCGGGCTCCGGCGGGCGGGCATGACGCGATAGAACGACTGCTCGATTCGGCGCGCAGCGCTGCCCACACCCGCCATTGGGCGGTTTACCGCGCCGGTGAGCAACTGCATCTGGTCGGGCAGGGCGAGCCGCAGGAACATTGGCCGGCCATCGTTGGCAACGAAGACTTCGAAGCGTTCTGCCTGAACAGGCGCCTGCACCGCTGGTCAACCGGCCGGGGCGAAACGGTCCTGGGGTGGTTACTGGCGCCCCAGGATGATGCCGCCGACCCGACGCTGGCCGAGTTTGCCCAGCGCCTGGGCATCGAGGTGCAGACCAACACCCTGGCGCGCGCGCAGATTACCCAGCGAGTGCTCTATGAAATCACCTACCTGGCCAGTTCGACCCGCGACCGCTTCGTGTTCCTGGTGGGGGTGCACCGGCTGCTGGCCAGCCTGATCGACGCCGAGAACTTCTATCTCGCGCTGTACGACCCGCACACGGGCAAGATCGACTACCCGTACTACGTCGACATCATCGATGTGGATGCCGTGGAGGCTGAACACTACGAGTACCTGGACCCCGCGCACCTGTCGTTGACCGGGCAAGTGTTGACCAGTGGCCAGCCGCTGCTGATCGACGCGGCCGGCATGCTCGCGGCCCAGGAGGAAGGTCGCTTCTACTGCGTGGGAGACCGTCCGGAGTTCTGGATGGGCGCGCCGCTGAAAAATGCCTCTGATGAAGTGTTCGGCATGCTGGCCATGCAGGTCTACGAGGTGTCCCGCACCTACAGCGCTGAGGACCGCGCGCTGTTCCTGGTGGTGGCCCGTCACGTGGCCATGGCGCTGGACCGCATTCTGCACCGTGAGGACCTGGAAGCGACGGTGATGCGCCGGACCCTTGAGCTGTCGGCACTCAACGACGCGCTGCGCCAGGAAGTGGCGGATCGCGAACGCGCCGAACACCTGCAGAGCGCGCTGTTCCAGATCGCCGAACTGTCGAGCCGGCCGGGGGACATGACCGAGCTGTTCGAGACCTTGCATGGCATCGTCGGTGAGCTGCTGTTCGCCCACAACTTCTACATCGCACTGTTCGACGACGCCAACGGCGAAGTCACCTTTCCCTATTATGTCGATGAGCGCCAGACCACCCGCCCGCTGGCACGCCGTGGGCGCCGGGGCTTGACCGAGTATGTGATCCGCCAGCGGCGACCATGCCTGGTGGATTCGGCCGAGGCCGAGCGCCTGTCCGCCACCCATGAAACCGAACTCGCCGAGGCGCATATGCGTTCCTACTCGTGGCTCGGTATTCCGTTGTTCGATGGCGATGTGGTACGGGGTGTGCTCGCGGTGCAAAGCTATACCTCGCAGGTGCGCTATACCCTGCGCGATCAGGAGCTGCTGACGTTCGTCTCGCGGCATATCGACACGGCGTTGTCGCGTCGTACGGCAGCCGAGGCGATCCATGCCGCCAACCTCAAGCTTGAAGCCCGGGTACAGAACCGTACCCGTGAGCTTGATCACGCCAATGCCAAGCTGCAGCACGAGAACCTGCACGACGCGCTGACCGGGCTGCCCAACCGTACTTGCCTGCAGCAGCGTCTTGGCGTGGCCTGGTCGCGGTTCGGCAGCGAAGGCGGGCATCTGGCGGTGATGTTCATCGACCTCGACCGGTTCAAGATGGTCAATGACAGCCTCGGCCATCACTTCGGCGACCTGCTGTTGATGCAGGCCGCGCAACGCCTGCGGGGTTGCCTGCGGGAAACTGACCTGCTGGCGCGCCTGGGCGGCGACGAGTTTTCGGTGCTGGCACCGGACGCGCCGCTGGAAGTGGTGATCGACATCGCCGAGCGGATCCTGGTGGCGTTCGACCTGCCGTTTTTCATCAACGGCCTTGAGGTGTTTTCATCCTGCAGCATCGGTATCGTCAGCGCCGACAGTCAGTTCCATCACGAGCCGGCGGACTTGCTGCGCGATGCCGATGCGGCTATGTACCGGGTCAAGAGTGCCGGGCGCGACAGCTTTGCGGTGTTCAACCAGGAAGTGCGCCGTGAAGTCTCGGACCAGGTCGAGCGCGAAGGGGCGCTACGCAACGCGCTCAAGCGCACCGATGAGTTGCTGCCGTATTTCCAGCCGATCGTCAGCGTCGCAACCGGCGAACTGCTGGCGCTTGAAGCGCTGATTCGCTGGCATCAGCCTGGGGGCCGGGTAATCGGGCCGGGCGAGTTCCTGCCGGATGTCGAGGGCTTGCGCCTGATCGGTCGCCTGGACCTGTACATGCTCAATTGCATTGCGGTGATCCTCGCCCAACCGGAGCACGCCAACTGGCCGCCGGTGCACGTTAACTGCTCCAGCTACAGCATGACGCGTCCGGAATTCGCCAGTGATGTCCTGGCCCTGCTGGCCCGCCACCAGGTCGCGCCTTCGCGCATCTGCCTGGAGCTGACCGAAGGCGCGCTGGTGGCGGAGCCGGCGATAGCCCGACTGACCATGCAGCAATTGGCCGACAACGGCATGTCGGTGGTGCTCGATGACTTCGGCGCCGGTTTCTCCTCCCTGAGCTATGTGCACCAGTACCGATTCAGCGGCTTGAAGATTGATAAGTCGTTCATCCTCGAACTCACCTCCAGCCCGCGCAGCCGGGCGATCGTGCGGGCGATTGTGCGCATGGCCGAATCGCTGGACCTGAGCGTGGTGGCCGAAGGCGTCGAGGACCAGGCGACGCTGGACTTGCTGCGCGAAATGGGAGCGACGCAAGCCCAGGGGTATTATTTTGCCAAACCGATGAGTTTGGAGGCGCTGCTGGAGACGTTGCCTGTCGGAATATCGTGAAGCGAAATCCTTGAAGTCTCGCGCAGGGCCAGGCCGCCGGCGAGCGCCAGCAAGGCAATGGCGATCAGGTAGAACGCCGGCGAGAGATTGCTGCCGGTGGTGCTGATCAGCCAGGTCGCCATCAGCGGCGCGGTGCCGCCGAACAGGGTGTAGGCCATGTTGTAGGTGATCGCCGACGCGGTGTAGCGAGTGCGGGTCGGGAAGGTTTCCGAGAGCAATGCCGCGGTGACCACGTTGCACAAGACTGCGCCAATCGCCAGCAGCAACACGCCCAGGATAGACGCGGCAAACGACCCGGAACTGGCCATCAGAAACGCTGGGTACACCACCACAATCAACAGCACGCAGGCGCTCGCTACGGTCATCCGTCGCCCCACCCGGTCTGAGTACAACCCGGCCAGCGGGCAAATCAGCGCGGCAAAAATCAGGGCGATCAGCGACACCAGCAACGCTGTTGCCCGACTCAGGCCGCCGGCAACTTGCAGGTACGTCGCAAAATAGGTGGTGAACATGTAGAACGACAGGGCCGTCAGCGAGATGAAGGCGCCCAGGCAGCAGATGGCTTTGCCGTGGTCGCGAAACGTGTCCCTGAGCGGGGAGTGTGCCACCGCATGCTGTTGGGTCACGGCCTGGAAAGCCGGCGTTTCATCCAGCCTCCAGCGCAGATACAGGCCTACCAGCCCCAGTGGCGCGGCAATCAGGAACGGCAGGCGCCAGCCCCAACTGCCCATGGCTTCAGCGGACAAGGACGCTTCGAGCGCGTAAGCCACCACCGCCGCCGAGGCGAACGCCGCGAAGGTCGACACCGGGATGAAACTGCCATACCAGGCCCGTCTGTCATCAGGCGCATGCTCCATCAGATAGGCGCAGGCACCCGCATACTCACCGCCGGCGGAAAACCCTTGGGCGCAGCGGATCAGGCTCAACAGCACCGGGGCCATGACACCAATCGCCGCGTACGTGGGTAACAAACCGATCAGGGTCGTCGCGCCGGCCATCAGCAGGATTGTCATCGCCAGGGTGCGCTTGCGCCCAATCCGGTCCCCCAGCATGCCAAAGAAAATCCCGCCCAGGGGCCGAAACGCAAAGGCCACGGCAAACACGGCGAAGGTTTTCAGCAGTGCGACGCTCGCATCGCCACTGGGGAAAAATTGCTGGGCGATGGTCGTTGCCAGAAAGCCGTAGACGGCAAAATCAAACCACTCGACAAAATTGCCGATAGCGGCGGCGACTATCACTTTTCTCAGGGTCTTCGGGCTGACCTGCTCTGCGGCGGCGCTTGTCATGCTGAACCTCGACGTTTCATCCGTTAGCCTGCGATTATCCGGGCAACGGCTGAAACGTCTCAGCTCAAAAGTGTCGTTGACGTATTCAGGACCGACTACTGTCGTCCATTCAGCCAGGCCTCATAATCTGCGGCAGGCATTGGCCGGCCATACAGGTACCCCTGTGCCTGATCGCAGCCTGTCTGCTTGAGAAAGCTGTGTTGCGCTTCGGTTTCCACGCCTTCGGCAATGATCTTGAAGCCCAGGGCATGCCCCAATTCCACGATGGTTTTGGTGATCGCCACATCGCGCGAATCGTTGGGTAGATCGGAAATAAAGCTGCGATCGATTTTCAGATGGTCAATGGGTAAGAGTTTGAGGTACGCCAGCGATGAGTAGCCTGTGCCAAAGTCGTCGATGGAAGTGGTTACGCCAAGTCCTTGCAACGTGCCGAGGACTTCCCTGGAATGCTCGGGACTGGCCATCATCAGGCTTTCAGTAACTTCTACCTCCAGCACATGCGCGGGCAAGTCGAAGGCTCGCAAGGCACTTTTGAGGGTTTCGACGAAATCGCTGCGGTCGATTTGCAGAGGCGCCACATTGATGGCGATGACACCGTGCACTATCTGCAGATCAGCCCAGCGCCTGATATCCCTGCAGACCATTTCGATCACTTGCTCGCCGATCTGGATGATCAAACCGGTGTTTTCCGCCAAAGGTATGAATTCGCCGGGGAAAATCAGGCCCTGTAAAGGATCGCGCCAGCGAACGAGCGCCTCGGCGCCTGCAACTGTATTGTCCAGCAGGTTGATTTTTGGTTGATACCACACTTCAAATTCATGGTTGAGCACTGCACGCCTCAAGAAGCGCTCGCCATTGAGTCTTTCCTGGGCTCGCAAGGTCATTTCAGGCTGGTAAAAACGGTAGTCGTTGCGTCCCCCCTCCTTGGCGCCGTACATGGCCGTATCCGCTTGCCTGAGTAATTGCTCAGGCGTCTCGGCGTCGTGGGGCGCCACTGATATGCCGATGCTTGCCGTCACCAAGGTGGAAGTGCCTTTTAAATCGAAGGGTTCCTGAAGTGATACCAGGAGTTTTTTTGCAACGATGATGGCGTCGGTGGGGTGGGCAAGATTGTTCAGTATCAGCGCAAACTCATCACCTCCCAGACGGGACACCGTGTCCTCGGAACGCACACACGCCAGGAACCTGGACGATGCCAGTTGCAGAAGCAGGTCACCAAGGGAGTGACCCAGGCTGTCATTCACTGTTTTAAAGCCATCAAGATCCAGCACCACCACTGCCAGGAACTGGTTATAGCTCAGCGACAAATCGAGGGAATGCTGCAGCCGTTCATTGAACAAGGCTCGATTGGGCAGGGCGGTCACCGGGTCGTAATGGGACATTCGCTCCAGATCGGATTGCGATTGGTTGATCGCTGAAATGTCCGAAAAGACCGCAACGTAGTTATTGACGTTGCCATCTTCATTGTAAACAGCGTTGATGGTCAGCCATTCCGGAAAAAGCTCGCCGTTTTTTCGCCGGTTCCATAGCTCGCCGCGCCACAAACCGCTGGTCTTCAGGCTTTTGAGAATCTGCCGGTAAAAGGCGTTGTCTTGCTTGTCAGTGATGAGTATGTTCGGCTTCAAGCCTATGGACTCCTCGGCACTGAAGCCTGAAATCTTCATGTAGGCTGCGTTGACCGAGAGTATATGTCCGCGTGCATTGGTGATGATCACACCGTCAGCGGTGTTGTCCAGAACGATTCCCGCAAGACGCAGCTGATCGGTGCGTTGTTTGATTTCGGTGATGTCGGTGGAAATCCCCAACACCCCTGAAGCCTGCCCACTTGGCCCTTTCAAAATGCACTTGGTCGTCAGGTAGGTGCGCGTCATACCCTGTTTTTTGACCTGATCCTCAAAACGTAAACTGCCGCCGCTCGAAATCACGTGTTGGTCGTTTTCGCGCAGGGTTTTGGCCTCGATAAAGGGCAGATAACTTTCGCGGGTTTTGCCCTCCATTTCCTCGAAAGTAAGACCAGCAGCTTGTTCGAACATGCGGTTGCACAGTCGAAGTTTGCCCTCAGTGTCGTAGACGTAAATGAGTGATGGGGCGTTGTCGACGATGTCGAGCAACAGGGCTTTCTGCGTCCGCCGTTCTTCAACCTCGTGGGCTAATTGAGCATGGCGTTGGCGAACCAGCAGATGGCTCTTGCTCAGTTGCGCGGCGAAAAAGGTGAACAAGCCGGTGCAGGTGAGGGCCACCAGAAACAGCGGCGATTTGAACAGGGAACTCGCCGGCCAGCCCTGCTGCGGCAGCGCCGCGAGCTCCCATTGGCCACCTGGAACATCAACTAACGTGGTGACTGCGTCACCCTCGAATATTTCAGGCGCACCGTAGATCATCGCGCCGCTTGCACCTGTTCCATCTTCTCCGCGAAGGGCCAGTTGCAAGTTTTTATTGTCAACGATACCGCTGGCAGTGAGCAGTTGAAGCACATCTGCGACGACTGAAGCATTGCCCCAGTAAGTTTCTTCGCCGCCAGAGTGGCTGATGAAAACGGGTCGACGATGGATAAATGCCAGGCCGCCCTGAACCAAATGTACGGGCCCAGCCAAAAGCGCTTCTTTTTGTTCGCGAGATCGTTCGATCGCCCGGTATTGCTCAGGAATCTTGCGATAGTCCAGCCCCAGGACTTTGCGGTTTCCTTCCAGCGGAAAGATATTGCGCACGACGTCGTCAGGCGCCAGCGCAATGTGGCGAATATGCGGCTGGGATGAAATCGCCTGCCGGGCCATTCCGTCGAAATGAGCAGATGAAATTTCACCATCTACTCTCACCAGCTGGCCAATGCCTTCAGTCACATCAAACGTTGAGCGCACTTCGCTCTCAAGGTGCGCCCTGATATTGGCCAGCGTGGACATTACCTGGGCTCTCGCCGCCTGGGATTCTTCTCGTGAATCCAGGGTGCCAAGGGTGACGGAGAGGACGACTCCGGTCAGGAAAATGCTGCCTGGCAGTGCGAATGTCCGCCACGATCGTGGTTGGGCAGTAACCGGGCCATCACTTGTGTCGTTCGCCGTGCCAGCTCGGGTTCTTCTCAAAGCGTCAATCCCTGAAAGTCATCATTGAAATCGAACGGCGTAAACCGGTGGCGATTATGCATATCGATGTTGGATGAATTTGACTCTTCAGTGGTTCCACTGATCCGACGACCGCCGCTTATTGAAATCCATACCATTGGCCGACACAATCGCATCCCGATCCGGCTACGGCCCGGATACCCGTGCAAGAAGGAACCGCAGTTGAACCAACATACACTGTCCATGCGTCTTGAGCGCGTTGCGGCGCAAGTGCCCGCCGGGGCGCGCCTGGCGGATATCGGCTCGGATCACGGCTACCTGCCGGTGGCCTTGATGCGCCGTGGCGTGATTGCGGCCGCGGTAGCGGGTGAGGTGGCGCTGACGCCGTTCCTCTCGGCTGAGCGCACCGTGCGTGAAAGTGATCTGGATCAGCACATCACCGTGCGCCTGGCCAATGGCCTGGCAGCGATCGAGCCGGGTGACGGAATTACGGCCATCAGCATCTGCGGCATGGGCGGCGAGACCATTCGCGACATTCTCGAAGACGGCAAGGCGCACCTCGGCGGTCACGAGCGCCTGATCCTGCAACCCAACGGCGGCGAGCCGCCATTGCGCCAATGGCTGATGGACAACGGTTACCGCATCCTCTGCGAGGAGCTGCTGCAGGAAAACCGCTTCTATTACGAAATCATCGTGGCCGAACGGGATGTACCGGTGCAGTATTCTGCCCAGGAGTTGTACTTCGGCCCGCTGCAGATGCAGGCCCGCAGCCCGTTGTTCCTGGCCAAGTGGCAGCGTCTGCTGCAGCAAAAGCACAAGACCCTGGGCAGCTTCGCCATGGCGCGCAAGGGCGTCGCGGAGCACAAGGTGCAAGACCTGGCCCGTCAGGCCCGGTGGATCACCGCGTTGCTGGGGTGAGCCAGGCCGGTGAAAAACAATTGCCCCCCGCAGACTTTTTCGCTTCCCCGGGTTGTCCAACCCTGAGACTGCCGTCACGGCTTTTCCAAACCAGATAGCTGGCCTCAGCTAAGGACAGATGATGACCTTTCTAATATTTCTCATAGCCTGCGGTGCTGCGGCGAGCACCGGGATCATTTTCAAACCCGGGCAATGGTACGAAGAACTCAACAAACCCAGCTTCACGCCGCCAAAATGGCTGTTTCCTGTGGCCTGGTCGATTATCTATCTGTTGCTCGCCTGGGCGGGGTATCGCTTGAGCCTGATGCCCGGAAGCCAGGTGGTACTGGCCCTGTGGGCGGCACAAATTGCCTTGAATACGCTTTGGACTCCGGTGTTCTTTGGCGCCCACCGGATCTTCGCCGGGATGGTGATCATCTCGCTGCTGTGGCTGGTGGTCGCGGCGATGGTCGTGCTGGCTTTGCGCCTTGACCTAATCACCGGCTTGATTCTGTTTCCGTATCTCATCTGGCTGTGCGTAGCCAGTGCGCTGAACTTTTCGATACTGCGCCACAACTGAGTGCCTGGTTCAGCGGTGAATCGTTACGCTAACCGTAACGGTTCGTCGCTGTGCTTGATTGATGCACCCCCGCAACACTCCTAAGGTGAGACCACGACAGCGAACCTCTGGAGTGGTCATGACAACAACAATATCCCCCGACCCGCGATGGACGCGGCGACGCAGCGAGAAGCAGCGGCGTCTGGAGCTGGTCAAGGATTTAGCCGACGGCGCGGTGCTGCCCACCGAGAAGATCGTCCAAGCCCTGCAAGCGTTGATCCTGCCCGGCGATCGCGTGGTTCTGGAAGGCAATAACCAAAAGCAGGCGGATTTCCTCTCCCGCTCCCTGGCCCAGGCCGATCCGGCGAAACTGCATGATTTGCACATGATCATGCCCAGCGTGGGGCGGTCCGAGCACCTGGACCTCTTCGAACGCGGCATCGCCCGCAAGCTCGACTTCTCGTTTGCCGGCACCCAGAGCCTGCGCATCAGCCAGTTGCTGGAAGACGGCCTGCTGGAAATCGGCGCGATCCACACCTACATCGAGCTCTATGCGCGGCTGGTGGTGGACCTGATCCCCAACGTCGTGCTGTCGGCCGGTTTCATGGCCGACCGTGCCGGTAATATCTACACCGGGCCCAGCACTGAAGACACGCCCGCCCTGATCGAGCCTGCCGCGTTCAGCGACGGCATTGTGATCGTCCAGGTCAATCAACTGGTGGACGACGTCAGCGAGTTGCCGCGCGTCGACATCCCGGCGTCCTGGGTCGATTTCGTCGTAGTCGCCGACAAACCGTTCTATATCGAGCCGCTGTTCACCCGTGACCCGCGGCATATCAAGCCGGTGCACGTGCTGATGGCGATGATGGCGATTCGCGGCATCTACGAAAAACACAACGTGCAGTCGCTCAATCACGGCATCGGTTTCAACACGGCCGCCATTGAATTGATCCTGCCGACCTACGGCGAGTCCCTTGGCCTCAAGGGCAAGATCTGCCGCAACTGGACCCTCAATCCGCACCCGACCCTGATCCCTGCGATCGAAAGCGGCTGGGTGGAAAGCGTGCACTGCTTCGGCACCGAACTGGGCATGGAACACTACATCGCTGCGCGGCCGGACGTGTTTTTCACCGGGCGCGACGGCTCCCTGCGCTCCAACCGGATGTTTTGCCAACTGGCCGGGCAATACGCCGTGGACCTGTTCATCGGCGCGACCCTGCAGGTGGATGGTGACGGGCATTCCTCGACCGTGACCCGCGGGCGCCTGGCCGGTTTTGGTGGCGCGCCGAACATGGGCCACGACCCCCGCGGGCGTCGTCATGACACCCCGGCCTGGCTCGACATGCGTCACGGCGATGCGCCCGAAGCCATGCTCGAACGCGGCAAGAAGCTCGTGGTGCAAATGGTTGAAACCTTCCAGGAGGGCGGCAAACCCACGTTCGTCGAAACCCTCGACGCAGTGGAAGTGGCCAGGAAGAGCGGTATGCCGCTGGCGCCGATCATGATCTACGGCGACGACGTCACGCACCTGCTGACCGAAGAAGGCATCGCCTATCTGTACAAGGCGCGTTCCCTGGAAGAGCGCCAGGCGATGATCGCCGCCGTGGCCGGGGTGACTGCCATCGGCCTGCGGCACAACCCCAAGGACACTGCGCGCATGCGCCGTGAAGGTCTGATCGCCTTGCCTGAAGACCTCGGCATCCGTCGCACCGACGCCACTCGCCAACTGCTAGCGGCCAAAAGTGTCGCGGACCTGGTGGATTGGTCCGGTGGCCTCTACAACCCGCCCGCCAAGTTCAGGAGCTGGTAATGCACGCATTCAACCTGCAAGCCAAACCCGTGACCCTGGCCGAGCGGCTGGCGGACCTGGCCGTCGAGGCGTTGATCGATGAAGCTGACCTGTCGCCCAAACCCGCTCTGGTCGACCGTCGCGGTAACGGCGCTCACACCGACCTGCACCTGGGGCTGATGCACGCCTCGGCGCTGACCCTGTGGCCGGCCTTCAAGGAAATGGCCGAAGCCGCTATCGAATTCGGCGAAGTGGGCTTGCCCCTGCGCGAAGCGATTGGCCGCATTGGTAGGGAAGGCGAGCGAGCGATGCTCGCCACCACGGGCGGAATCAATACTCATCGAGGCGGGATTTGGGCCTTGGGATTGCTGGTCACGTCCGCAGCACTCGCGCCGCAATCCCGGGCTGCCCATGCGGTGGCTGCACGTGCGGCGCGGCTGGCGTTGCTGGATGACGCTGATGCACCGCGTGTTCTCAGCCATGGCGCCCAGGTGGCACAACGTTACGGCGCTCGCGGTGCGCGGGAAGAGGCACAGGCGGGTTTCCCGGCAGTGATCCAGCGGGCTTTGCCGCAGCTGCAACGCAGTCGCGACGCCGGCCATGGTGAGCAGAATGCCCGGCTCGACGCGTTGCTGGCGATCATGGCGCAACTGGCCGATACCTGCGTGCTCTATCGCGCCGGCGAACCGGGTTTACACGCCATGCAGCAGGGCGCTCGGGCGGTGCTCGACGCTGGTGGCAGCGCCAGTCTTGCCGGGCGTCGCCGTCTGCACGAACTCGACCAACAACTCATCGCATTGAATGCCTCGCCCGGCGGCGCCGCGGACTTGCTCGCAGCCTGCCTGCTGCTCGACCGTATCGCATCTGGCGACGGCATGATTCAGGGAGCGTTCTGATGGAAACCTTATCGTTTGAATTCCCCGCCGGGCAGCCGCCTCGCGGCCGTACCCTGGTGGGCTGTGTCGGCTCCGGGGACCTTGAAGTGCTGATCGAGCCGGGTCAGGCCGGCAAACTGACCATCGCCGTGCAAACCTCGGTCAATGGCAGTGAACAGCGTTGGCAACACCTGTTTGCCCGGATGTTCGAGGGGCAGGCCTACCCGGCAATGGCCATCGAAATACATGATTTCGGCGCCACTCCCGGCG
This sequence comes from Pseudomonas sp. ES3-33, assembly GCF_000952175.1. Classification (NCBI taxonomy): domain Bacteria; kingdom Pseudomonadati; phylum Pseudomonadota; class Gammaproteobacteria; order Pseudomonadales; family Pseudomonadaceae; genus Pseudomonas; species Pseudomonas sp. ES3-33. The sequence continues at coordinate 127,530 of NZ_JZRI01000066.1, forward strand.
TGGTGCGCTTGCGCCTGGAACAGGGCTTCGAGGAGATCGGCCATGACTGACTTAACCACGTTGGCCAACTCATGCAGCCTGGTCGAACTGGGTGCCCGGCAAAGGGCCCAAGCGTTGCTCGATACCGGCACGTTTCGCGAATTGCTCGACCCGTTCCAGCGAGTCATGTCGCCGTGGCTGGCGCGCCAGGGTGTGGTGCCTCAAGCCGATGACGGCGTGGTCATCGCCAAGGGCCTTCTCAACGGTTTGCCGGTGGTGATTGCCGCCATCGAGGGCGCTTTCCAGGGCGGCAGCCTGGGTGAAGTCGGCGGCGCAAAAATGGCCGGCGCCCTGGAGCTGGCCGCAGAGGACAACCGTAACGGGGTGCCGACCCGCGCCGTGCTGCTCCTGGAAACCGGCGGTGTAAGGCTTCAGGAAGCCAACCTGGGCCTGGCGGCGATCGCCGATATCCACGCAGCGATTGTCGATCTTCAGCAGTACCAGCCGGTGGTGGGCGTGGTGGCGGGCAGCGTCGGTTGTTTTGGCGGGATGTCGATCGCGGCCGGGTTGTGCAGTTATCTGGTGGTTACGCGCGAAGCACGTCTGGGCTTGAACGGCCCGCAAGTGATCGAGCAGGAAGCCGGACTTGAGGAATACGATTCCCGCGATCGGCCCTTCATCTGGAGCCTCACCGGTGGCGAACAACGTTTCGCCAGCGGCCTGGCGGACCGCTATGTCGCCGACGACGTGGTGCAGATCCAGCAGCACATCAGTGAATTACTCCAACAGGGTTTGCCGGCCCGGCGGCGCAGCCAGCAGGCGGCGCTATTCCTGCACCGTCTGGCGCAACTGGACACCGAACCGCAAATCGAGCCGGCAACGGTTCGCGACCTGTACCGAGGAGAGCGCTCATGAGTTCGTATTCCCTACGCGGCCTGCATTGGTTCCAAGCCTTGAGTGCAGGCGCAAAATTGCTTGAGGGGCTGCCGCCATCGTTGCGAGTTGCAGACGCGGAGCTGGGTGGTAAGGCCGCGCGCTTTATCGCATTAGTGGCCGATCCGCACAACCGCTTTCCCCGGGCCCGTAACGGCGAAGTGGGGCTGCTGGAGGGTTGGGGCCTGGCGAGTGCCGTGGATGAACTGATCGCAGCCGATCAGGATAAACCTTGCAAACGCGCGGTGATCGCCATTGTCGATGTCCCAAGCCAGGCCTATGGCCGGCGCGAAGAGGCGCTGGGCATTCACCAGGCATTGGCCGGGGCGGCGGACAGCTACGCCCGCGCCCGTCTGGCTGGTCATGCGGTGATTGGCTTGCTGGTGGGCAAGGCCATGTCCGGGGCTTTTCTGGCCCACGGCTATCAGGCCAACCGCTTGATTGCCCTGCGTGATCCGGGCGTGATGGTGCATGCGATGGGCAAGGCATCGGCCGCCCGGGTGACACTTCGCAGCGTCGAAGAACTGGAAACCCTGGCCGCCAGCGTGCCGCCCATGGCGTATGACATCGACAGCTACGCCAGCCTCGGCCTGCTGTGGGAAACCCTGTCGGTGGAGCAGATCGAGCGGCCCACCGCCAACGATGTGGCGCGGGTGACGGAGTGCCTGGGTCTGGCGGTTGCCGATGTGGCTGGCGGCAGTCGCGACCTGAGCAGTCGTCTGGGTGCGACTAACCGTGAGGCTTCGAGCAAGGTTCGCCAATTGCTGAGGGCTCAGTGGTGAACGTGTACTTGGCCCACGATCTGCTCTGGGGCATGACTGTGCAGCAGCTGCCGGCAGACGCGCCTGAGTGGGTGTTCGATTCGATCCGCGCAGGGCACCCGGTGGTGGTGCGGCGAGCGCTGGGTCCCGCGGGTGAAATACCGGTCGGGGTGCGTGGGCGTTTGCGTGAACACCGCTTTGCCGCGGGCATGCGGGTTGATTCGGTTCGTCAGCGGGTGCAACCCGAATCGCTGTGTCATGTTTCGAGCGAGCGCGACCTGCCAGCGCTGCATGCCCTGAAGCACCTGCGGCCAATGCTTGATGACTGCGGTTGGGTCTGGGGGGTGAGCGGCAGCGCCGGGTTCGAATTGGCCAGCGCCGGGTTCGAATTGGCCAGCGCCGGGTTCGAACTGGCCCGCGCCGGGTTCCATCTCGCCAGCGCAGCGCTGGCCTTGCACCCGCACAGTGACCTGGACTTGATCCTGCGCACGCCCGAGCCGTTGCCTCGGCTCCAGGCCCGGGAGTTGTTGAAGATTCTGGATAGCGCAGCATGCCCGGTGGATATGCAGTTGCAGACCCCCTTGGGCGCGGTGGCATTGCGCGAATGGGCTGGGCGCTCGGACCGGGTATTGCTCAAACAGGCCTGTGGTGCTTGCCTGACTGCAGATCCATGGAACCAGCGGGAGCAGGCAGCGTGAGCAGTTTGCTGGTGTTTCCGGGGCAGGGCACCCAGCAGCCGGGGATGCTCCAGCGGCTGCCCCGCGAGACTGTACTCGAAGCGAGTGCAGTGCTCGGCGAAGATGTCCTGCTGCTGGATTCAGTGCAGGCCCTGAAGTCGACGCGGGCGGTGCAACTGTGCTTGCTGATCGCTGCAGTTGCCGCCTCGCGCCAGTTGGCGACAGTGCCGCATTACGTGGCCGGCTTGTCCATTGGCGCCTATCCCGCTGCGGTTGTGGCCGGTGCCTTGAGCTTTGCCGATGCACTGCATCTGGTCAGCCTGCGCGGTGAGCTGATGCAACAGGCCTACCCGGCCGGTTACGGCATGACCGCGATCATCGGGCTCGATCTGGCGCGCTTAGAAACCCTGGTAGCCCAGGTTCACGGAGCCGACTCGCCGGTGTATCTGGCCAACATCAACGCCGATAACCAGGTGGTGATTGCCGGCAGCGATGACGCCATGCAGGCGGTCGCTGTACTGGCGAAGGCTCACGGGGCGGGCCTGGTCAGGCGCCTGGCGGTCAGCGTTCCTTCCCATTGCCCGTTGCTCGACAGGCCTGCGGCAACCCTGGCTGAAGCCTTTGCCAAGGTGCAATTGAACACCCCGAAAACCCGCTATCTCAGTGGCAGCCGCGCACGGCCAATCATCAACACCGAAGCCTTGCGTGATGACCTGGCCTTCAACATGTGCCGCGTCGTCGATTGGCGCGGCACCGTGCAAAGCGCCTATGAGCGCGGGGTGCGCCTGCAGATTGAAATGCCACCCGGTGCGGTGCTGACCGGCCTGGCAAAACGGGTATTTGAACAGGGCACGGTGATTGCCTTCGAGGGTGCGCGCCTCGACACCTTGCAGCTGCTGATGCATGAGGAGGGAAGCCGCCAACCCTAGACCACGCTCAGGCCTTCGAACAACAAAAACAACATTCGACGATGCACATTGAGGAACTACAACAATGATTATTTACGGTGTGGCGTTGCTGGCGATCTGTACGCTGGCAGGGGTGATCATGGGTGACATGCTCGGCGTAATGCTGGGAGTGAAGTCCAACGTGGGTGGTGTGGGTATCGCGATGATCCTGTTGATCTGCGCACGTTTGTGGATGCAAAAACGCGGCGGCATGACCAAGGATTGCGAGATGGGCGTCGGCTTCTGGGGCGCCATGTACATCCCCGTGGTGGTCGCGATGGCAGCCCAACAGAACGTCGTCGCGGCGCTGCACGGTGGCCCGGTGGCGGTGCTGGCGGCGATCGGTTCGGTGGTGATCTGCGGCGCAACGATTGCCTTGATCAGCCGGACTCATAAAGGTGAGCCCTTGCCCGACGAGCCTGAGGCCCTGAGCCCGGTCGGCACGCCAGTGGGAGGTCGCTGATATGTGGGACCTCATCGAGAAAGGCCTTGAGCATAACGGACTGATTACCGCCTTTGCGTTTGTTGGCGTGATCATGTGGGTGTCGGTGGTGTTGTCCAAGCGCCTGACGTTTGGGCGGATCCATGGTTCGGCGATTGCCATCGTCATCGGGCTGGTACTGGCGTGGGTCGGAGGCACCCTCACAGGGGGGCAGAAAGGCCTGGCGGATCTTGCATTGTTCTCCGGTATCGGTTTGATGGGTGGCGCGATGTTGCGTGACTTTGCCATCGTCGCGACGGCGTTTGAAGTGCAAGCCACCGAGGCAAAAAAAGCCGGGCTGATCGGGGTGATTGCGTTGTTGCTGGGCACGATCCTGCCATTCATCGTCGGGGCTAGCATTGCCTGGGCTTTTGGGTATCGCGATGCGGTGAGCATGACCACCATCGGCGCCGGTGCAGTCACCTACATCGTCGGGCCGGTCACCGGCGCGGCCATTGGTGCGAGCTCGGATGTGGTGGCGCTGTCGATTGCCACCGGTCTGATCAAGGCGATCCTGGTGATGGTCGGCACCCCCATGGCAGCGCGCTGGATGGGCCTGGATAACCCGCGCTCGGCCATGGTCTTCGGCGGGTTGGCCGGCACGGTCAGCGGCGTGACGGCAGGGTTGGCTGCGACTGATCGGCGGCTGGTGCCTTATGGGGCGCTGACGGCGACTTTCCACACCGGGCTTGGGTGCCTGCTTGGGCCTTCGTTGCTGTACTTCATTGTTCGGGGGATTGTCGGGTAGATTCTCGGAGCTTGTTAACGCCCGTCTCCACATTCACCGGTCCATGAGCTGCTCGGTGAAATGTGGAGTTACACAGATCTAACCTTCACAAAGGTGGAGTAGGCTTGGATTGGCGGGGCTGAAATTTTATGGGAAAGTTAAAATTCTTGTTCGATGTCATTTGGAAGGTTTTGCTGTGGCTCGAATAAGAGTTATGGCTAGGCAATATGCCGTCATTAGAGCAACTAAGCTATAGCTTAGGCCCTCAATTATCCTCTCAGGATTAAAAATTAGGCTGCTCGCAGTGATGATGAGGATGAGGGTTAATGTTGTGGCAAGTTCGCTGACAAGAAAAAAAGATACTGCATCGCTATCGCTCGCGTTATGGAGGACTTCATTTGATGTTAGGCGGGTAAATATCGTACCGATCACCACGCCTAATAAACAAAACAACGCCAGCGATAAAAAGAAAGCAATGTCCTTGCTTGTAAGTGCCAGCAGTAGAGAAGTGATAACAGTTGCAATCAAGCAGGAGGATGAGAGTTTGATGTTGGATCTGCTGATGATAAATCTGGATATCGCAAGCCTCCCTAATATAGTAGATGCCAAAAATACGATGTACGCAATCAGTGAGCTCCCTAACCAAGAAAATTGCTGGGCTAAGCCCAAGAGGTCACTATGCCGATAAAGCAAACCTATTGCGTACATAAATATCAACGATTCAAATGCGTTTCCCGCAACATAGCCTGTTATTTGCACTGGGTATTTCGTCGCAATAGTGAAATGCTTAAGATATGCGTGATGTCCTGAATGTAAAATAGTTCTACTTGCGTTGATGGGTCGAAGGTCGCTGTTCGATATGTATATTTGCGTTGATCTCAGTAGTAGTAGCATCGACATTATTGTTGTTGTGGCATAAAAATAGGACGTAGCATTTATTAGAAGGGAGGCCGTCAGTAATAAAACCAATGGGGTTCCAATGCGAATGTATAGAAGATGGTTGAATACTTTGATGTAATCAGCGGCTTTGCCAGTCATTTTTATATGTAAGGTGTTATAAGCTGGTCGGAAAGATGCTTTTAAACAGCCTGTTCCTGCTGAGTCGCACACGAAAGCCATCAGAATCAAGCTCCAGCCTGTGTACCAATATCCAAGCAATGATGCCCAAAATCCCAGCATCAGGAAAAAAGCGCATGCCAGTTTGAATATAAAACCATAGATGGTGGTATTGGCAGTGCCCAATCTACATACAAAGTAGTGACCAATGTAAAATTCCACAAATAAGGAGATGATTAACTGCGTTGCAAGCGAGAATTCCAACGAAAACTGGCCTAAACTTGGGCTGCTTGCAATTAGTGCTAGTTCGAGAATGGTTGCTCCCATTGCAACGCCACCATACAAGGCATCTGATCTAGCGACGAGTGTGTGTGCACTTTTCATTCGTTTGCTCTATAAGTTATACCGGGCTCTAGAGTAAGGTTTTTATATAGGGTGGACGGCGCGTAAGCGCGACCGTAAAACATCAGTGTCGTATATATTGAGTCCAGATCGTAAGGGATTAGTGTGAATTTCTCAAAAGGTTGCTTCGTGGTATACACTGGAGTTCCAACTTTGCCATTTCTAAAGTCTTCGTAAAGTAATAACTCGAAATCAGTATTTGAGTTCTTGGTGGTATCGTTAAAAAAAATACCGCAGGCTGCATCGTTGAGATTTCTATAGGTGCTCCCAGCCGTGTGCATTTGTTCAAATACGTTGGTTAAAATATTATCTCCATAGATTGATTGTAGATATCTGATAGTAT
>NZ_JZRI01000067.1:0-8870 GCF_000952175.1 Pseudomonas sp. ES3-33
AGATGTGTATAAGAGACAGGTTCTATATACTTCATCAATCCAAGCTGAGTTTGGCAACGCTTACGGCGACAGTAAGCGTAAGGCTGAAGAAGCGTTGCTCAATCTGTCGGCCACTTCTGGCAATCAAGTGCATCTGTTCAGGTTGCCGAATGTATTTGGTAAATGGGCTCGGCCTAATTATAATTCTGCTGTAGCAACGTTTTGTCATAATGTTGCGCATGACTTGCCAGTTGTTATCAACAATGCTGACGCGACAATTTCCCTTGTCTATATCGATGATGTCGTTAAAAAGTTCATTTCTGTGATGGATGGGGCGGAATTCGCTGGTCCATTTTTGCAAGTTGAGCCTAATTACAGTATAACTGTGGGTGATCTTTCATCACAAATCTACGCTTTCAAAAATAGCAGGGAGTCGATGATAACTGAGCGCGTTGGTACCGGTCTGGTCCGCGCTTTATATTCGACGTACCTCAGCTATCTACCACCTGAATCTTTTACTTACCAAGTTCCTAAGCATGGAGACGCTCGCGGAGTATTCGTCGAGATGCTCAAAACCAAGGATTCTGGTCAGTTCTCATACTTTACTGCGCATCCGGGTATAACCCGCGGCGGCCATTACCATCACACCAAAACCGAAAAATTTCTTGTTATCTCTGGTAAGGCTTGCTTCCGATTTCGTCATATAGCTTCGGGCGAGTTCTACGAATTATACACTGACGGCGAAACGCCAGAAATTGTAGAAACCGTACCTGGCTGGAGTCATGACATTACCAACGTTGGCGAAACCGAAATGATCGTGATGCTGTGGGCTAACGAGATCTTTGATCGTGAGTTTCCGGACACCTACACGATGCCAGTGGGCACCGAAGCCTGATCGAATTAGGAATTTATCAAAATGAAGAAGTTGAAGATTGTTACTGTTGTCGGCACCCGTCCAGAAATCATTCGCTTGTCGCGCGTTATCTCAGCGCTGGATAAGTATTGTGATCACGTTCTGGTGCACACAGGCCAGAACTACGATTACGAATTGAATGAGATTTTTTTTCAAGACCTTGGGATCCGCAAACCCGATCATTTTCTAAATGCAGCAGGCAGCAGCGGTGCTGAAACCATCGGGAATGTGATCATTGCTGTGGATCAAGTGCTTGCCGCTGTTCAGCCAGAGGCGTTGCTGGTTTTAGGTGATACCAATAGTTGCATGGCTGTCATCCCTGCCAAACGACGTAAAATTCCAACTTTTCATATGGAAGCCGGTAATCGTTGTTTCGATATGCGGGTGCCTGAAGAAATCAATCGGCGAATCGTAGATCATACGGCTGATATCAATCTTACTTATAGCACTATCGCTCGCGATTACTTGCTAAAAGAAGGTCTGTCTCCTGATATGGTGATTAAGACCGGTAGTCCAATGTTTGAAGTTCTTAATTATTATCGCGATGGCATAGAGTCTTCTGACGTGTTGGCACGTTTGGGGCTCGAATCCGGTAAGTTTTTTGTAGTTAGCGCGCACCGTGAAGAAAATATCGATTCTGATAAGAATCTTCTGAAGCTGGTCGATGTTCTGAATACCGTGGCGGTGACATTTGGTTATCCGGTCATTGTTTCGACTCATCCACGCACTCAAAAGCGTGTTGATGCGATGGGTATTGTATTCCACGACAACGTAAAATTGCTTAAGCCATTGGGCTTCAAAGATTACAACAAACTGCAGTTGGAATCCAAGGCGGTACTTTCTGATAGCGGTACAATCAGCGAAGAGTCTTCGATACTTAATTTTCCGGCATTGAATATCCGTGAGGCCCACGAGCGTCCAGAAGGCATGGAAGAAGCTGCAGTGATGATGGTCGGGCTCGAAGTTGAACGGGTGTTGCAAGGGTTGATGGTATTGGATTCACAAGCCTCTGGGATGGAACGAACGTTGCGCTTGGTTGAAGACTACAGCATGCCCAATGTGTCCGAAAAAGTAGCCAGGATCGTACATAGTTATACTGACTATGTGAATCGCATCGTCTGGAAACGTTACTAATTCGAGTTGTGATCATGCCTGAGAAGAAACTGAGAATCCTGGTAGTAACGCAATATTTTTGGCCAGAAAATATGCGTATAAACGACTTGGTTCGCGATTTTACCGACAAAGGACATTCGGTCTCCGTGCTCACGGGGCTGCCTAATTATCCTGAAGGGACCGTATTTGCTGAGTTCCAGGCGGCGCCTGAGCGTTTCGGGGATTACCATGGTGCCGAAATTGTCAGGGTGCCAATGTTGCCGCGGGGTAAACGCAGTATCAATTTGGCACTGAATTATCTCAGTTTCTTCACCAGCGCTTCAGTTGTCGGGGCGTACAAATTGCGGGGTAAAGAGTTCGATGCAATTTTCGTGTATGCGGTATCACCTATCATGGCAGCCATACCCGCGATAGTAATTGGCCGACTGAAAAAAGCGCCGGTGTTCGTTTGGGTCCTGGATCTTTGGCCTGAGACGCTCAGAGCTGTCGGCGTTATGAAAAAGCCTGCATTGCTGGCAATGGTTGGTAAAATGGTTTCATGGATTTATAACCGTACTGATTATTTGCTACTGCAGTCCCATGGTTTTTTTGAAAATGTGCAGAGATACTGCACAAGAAATATTGCTTCCGAGCGTCTGGTCTATTTTCCGAGTTGGGCCGAAGACGATTTTTCCGCAGTGGACAATCGAACTACCTCCTTGCTTTCACGTGATGAAACAGTATTCACTGTTGTGTTCGCGGGCAATCTGGGTGAAGCGCAAGATCTGCCTGCTGTGCTAGACGCAGCCGAAAGCTTAGTTAACAAGGTTTCTGTGCGTTGGGTAATTGTCGGCGATGGGCGTATGAGTGAGTGGCTAAGTCAACAGGTCCATTCCAGAGGGCTTGGAAATGTTTTGCTGCTAGGTCGACATCCTCTTGAGGAAATGCCAGCTCTATTCGCGTGTTCGGATGCTTTGCTCGTCTCGCTCAAAACCAATGACGTATTCGAAAAGACTATTCCCGGAAAGGTGCAGGCTTATCTTGCCTCTGGCAGGCCGTTGCTAGGCATGATCAATGGTGAGGCGGCACGAGTGATTGGGGAGTCGGGCGCCGGTCTGACATGCTCTTCCGGCGATTCGAACGGTTTGGCGGAAATAACGTTGGCTCTTGCGCAATCAGACGCGAGTCAATTAAGGGCAATGGGTGAATCCGGGCGTCAGTATTACTTGGATAACTATTCGAAAAATCGACTTTTAACTCAACTGGAAGATCTTTTTAGAAATGCAACTTTAAGAAAGGCCAGCCAATGATGCGGCACTCAATCTTATTGACCGGGGCGACTGGTTTCGTAGGCGGCGCTATTCTTAAACGTTTACTCAACGAAAAGACGCATAGTGTTTCTGCCGTTGTCCGACAAGAATCTCAGCTCAACGTACAGGACGTACCTACACTGCGAATTGGCTCGTTTGATGGCGACACTGCGTGGACAGGAGATCTCACAAAATTTGATGTGATTATTCACTCCGCGGCGCGAGTTCACGTCATGAATGATGTCGAATCGGATCCATTGGCTGCGTTTCGTAAAGTGAATGTCGCTGGTACGTTGAATTTCGCTCGTCAGGCGGCTGCCGCTGGTGTTCGACGATTTATCTTTATCAGTTCAATCAAGGTCAATGGCGAAGGTACGAAACCAGGTGGTTTCTACACCGGCGACGATTCTCCTGCTCCTGCCGATCCTTATGGCATTTCGAAAATGGAGGCAGAGCAGGGCCTGCGCCAACTGTCGACGGAAACCGGAATAGAGGTGGTCATTGTCCGCCCTGTTCTCGTCTACGGACCAGGCGTCAAAGCAAACTTTTTAAGTATGATGCACTGGTTGGATAAGGGCATTCCCTTACCTTTTGGCGCCATACATAATAGCCGTAGCCTCGTCGCGCTGGATAACCTGGTCGATCTTGTCGTGACCTGCATTGATCATCCAGCTGCCGCCAATCAGACGTTTCTTGTGAGCGATGGAGAGGATTTATCTACGACCCAATTGTTGGCCAGAATGGCCAAGGCACTTCACAAGCCAGCGCGACTTATTCCAGTTCCCAGTTGGATGCTTGAAGGAGGCGCAGCGATGCTGGGCAAGAAAGCACTTTCCCAGCGTCTCTGTGGATCTTTGCAGGTAGATATTACAAAGACTCGCAATCTTCTGGGCTGGACGCCACCAGTGAGCGTCGATGAGGCATTGGCGGCAACCGCATTACATTTTAGGGACAATCAACAACAATGATTTACTTGTGGCTAGTACCTGCTATCGCCTTGCTTGCCTTGTCGCTGACTGCAGCCTTACGTCGTTATGCGCTAAGTCGCAGCATTATCGATATCCCTAATGCCCGGAGTTCGCATTCAATCCCAACGCCGCGTGGTGGGGGAGTGGCGATCGTCATCGCTTTCCTCATATCGCTGCCTGTTCTTGGTTATGTGGGACTGGTTGAATGGTCTCCGCTGATTGCTGTAGGCGGCGCGGGTATTTTGGTCGCTGTTATAGGATTTATGGATGATCATGGTCACATAGCTGCCAGATGGCGGTTACTGGGCCATTTTGGCGCTGGGATATGGGCACTGGTGTGGATGGGAGGGTTTCCTCCCATAGTCATCTTCGGAATGAGCATGGAGCTTCGTTGGTTTGGGTATGTGCTGGCTGCCATCTACCTGGTCTGGCTTTTGAATCTTTACAATTTCATGGACGGAATTGATGGGATTGCCAGCATTGAAGCCTTGTGTGTTTGCCTTGGCGCATGTTTCCTGTATTGGCTCAACGGTACTCCGGCGCTGATATGGGCACCGCTGGTATTGGCAATGGCGGTTTTGGGGTTCCTCTACTGGAACTTTCCCCCCGCACGCATTTTCATGGGGGATGCCGGTAGTGGGTTCCTTGGGATTGTGTTGGGAGTGCTGTCGATTCAGGCCGCCTGGGAGTCTTCCGCTTTGTTTTGGTCATGGTTGATTCTTCTCGGCGTATTCATAGTCGACGCTACGTTCACGCTATTGCGGCGATTGATACGAGGTGACAAGGTCTATGAAGCTCATCGCAGCCACGCTTACCAGTTTGCATCGCGGCGATTTGGCAGGCATTTGCCAGTGACTATAGCTGTGGGTGCAATTAACTTATTCTGGTTGCTACCTATTGCTTTATGCGTCACTTACTGGGGGCTGGACGGCGCCTGCGGCCTTGTGATGGCCTACATTCCATTGATCATTATCGCTGTGAAATTCCATGCAGGGGCGCTTGAGAGCTCGGTTTCTCCCTCTGCCAGTTAAGCTATGCGAATTGATTTAACGAGTGTTGTAGTTGTCCGAATGGGTACAATGATTGCGTCATATCCAGTTTAGGAGCGGGACAAGGTGTTTGAAGCGTTTATGGAGAGGATACGGGCTCTGTTGCTGGGGCTGCCACGCCGCCAAAAGCGACTGATACAGGTTTCGGCCGACGTCGTCCTGGTTTGGGCTGCCCTCTGGTTGGCGTTTGTGGTCCGACTTGGTATCGATGAAATGGTAAATCCGTTTCTCGCGCACACCTGGCTCTTCCTCATCGCTCCGGTGGTGGCGATACCCTTGTTCATCCGCTTTGGGATGTATCGGGCGGTCATGCGCTATTTTGGCAACGATGCACTGATCGCTATCATCAAGGCTGTAAGCCTGTCTTCGCTGATCCTAGGCGTCATCGTTTACTGGTACAGCAACCATCAGAATATCGTGCCTCGTTCAATCATCTTCAACTACTGGTGGTTGAGTCTTATCATGATTGGCGGATTACGTCTTGCGATGCGCCAGTACTTCCTGGGCGACTGGTTTACGGCAGTGCAGCACGTGCCTTTTGCCAGCAGAGATGACGGTCTTCCAAGAGTTGCGATTTACGGCGCGGGCGCTGCAGGAAATCAGCTTGTTGCGGCCCTACGCATGGGCCGGGCGATGCGTCCGGTAGCATTCATTGATGACGATAACAGCATTGCCGATCGCATCATCTCGGGCCTGCATGTGTACAAGCCCAAGCACATTCAGAGAATGATCGATGTTACAGGTGCGCAGGAAGTCCTTCTTGCGATCCCGTCATCTAACAGGGGCCGTCGTCGTGAAATCCTGACCTTCCTCGAAGGCTTTCCACTGCACGTTCGAAGTGTACCGGGCTTCATGGATCTGGCCAGTGGCAGGGTCAAGGTCGATGACATACAGGAAGTGGATATTGCTGACTTGCTCGGTCGTGACTCCGTACCCGCGCAGGGAGAGTTGCTTGAGCATTGCATCAAAAATCAGACTGTTCTGGTTACCGGAGCGGGTGGTTCAATTGGATCGGAACTTTGCAGGCAGATTTTGGCTTTAAGGCCAACAACGCTTTTACTTCTTGATCATAGTGAGTTTAATCTCTATAGCATTTTGTCGGAGCTAGAGCAGCGCGTTACACGGGAATCGCTACCGGTTCGACTTTTACCAATCCTTGGTTCCGTACGCAATCCAGAAAAATTACTGGACGTAATGAAAACCTGGCACGTTGATACGGTTTATCATGCCGCGGCCTACAAACATGTGCCAATGGTGGAGCACAACATCGCCGAAGGCGTTCTTAATAATGTGATCGGTACACTCAATACCGCTCAGGCTGCTCTTCAGGCCGGGGTTGCTAACTTCGTTTTGATCTCTACGGACAAAGCTGTGCGGCCCACCAATGTGATGGGTAGCACGAAGCGTCTCGCGGAACTGACGCTGCAAGCGCTCAGTCGCGAGGTGGCCCCGGTACTTTTTGGTGATACTGGTAATGTGTCGCGGGTCAATAAAACCAGATTTACCATGGTCCGCTTTGGTAATGTTCTGGGATCTTCAGGTTCGGTGATTCCGTTGTTTCACAAACAGATCAAGTCCGGCGGGCCACTGACTGTTACTCACCCGAAAATCACCCGTTATTTCATGACCATTCCCGAAGCAGCGCAGCTTGTAATTCAGGCGGGGTCAATGGGGCAGGGTGGCGACGTTTTTGTGCTCGACATGGGTGAACCCGTGAGAATTGTAGAGCTGGCAGAAAAGATGATTCATCTATCTGGCTTGAGTGTCCGTTCCGAGAAGAACATTAATGGCGATATCTCCATCGAATTCACTGGATTGCGCCCGGGTGAGAAGCTCTATGAAGAGTTATTGATTGGTGACAACGTTGTTTCCACTCGGCACCCTATGATCATGAGTGCCAATGAAGATCATCTACCGTGGGAAGTGCTCAAAACCAAGTTGACAGAATTGCTCTTGGCAGTTGAGCACGACGACTACACGCGAGTCCGACAGTTGCTGCGCGATACCGTCAGCGGATACGCTCCTGATGGAGAAATTGTTGACTGGATCTACCAGCAACGCCGACTCGAGCCGTGACCTGTTAAAAGTTGCAGCAAGGTCGTTTAGCAATAAGCGCGGCACTGTACGATGTTTCAAGCAGCTTCCTGGAAGCTGCTTTTTCTGAGACTTGAACTGTTGTCTCACAACGTCAGGGCCGCACTGCTTAGGGAAACAGATCCGCTTCCTGCAGGGTTTTACCTGCTTGGTCCTTAGCCGACAGTTGTGGGGTTTCATTGAGCTGCCAATCGATTGCCAGAGTCGGATCATTCCAACGAATGCAGCGCTCGGCGGAGGGGGTGTAATAATCAGTAGTTTTGTAAAGAAACTCGGCGAAGTCGCTCAGGACAACGAAGCCATGTGCGAAGCCTTCCGGAACCCAAAGCTGACGGTGATTTTCAGCCGATAGTCGAACGGCTACCCACTTTCCGAAATGCGGTGAGCTACGCCGAATATCCACCGCCACGTCAAGAACCTCTCCCACTGTGACACGCACCAGCTTGCCCTGAGTATTCTCAAGCTGATAGTGCAAGCCGCGAAGCACACCTTTTTGCGAGCGGGAATGATTGTCCTGAACAAATTTAGTGTTTAGACCAGTCGCTTCTTCGAAAGCCTTGGCGTTGAAGCTTTCATAAAAGAAGCCGCGCTCGTCACCAAACACCTTGGGTTCGATAATCAGAACACCGGGTAAGTCAGTGGTGACTACATTCATTGGTTTTCTCCAGATTTAGTGAAAAGTAAGAGACTTCGGTCCGTACTGACCAAAATGTACATATTAGAGCAAAGCCTGCGTCAGGTAATCGTATATGTGAACTCACCGACATACGCGATTGCCTATTTTCAGCTGGATCTACCAGTGACGCCACTTCGAATCCTGATTGTCTAGTTGAGGTGCCGGTGGTGCGGGCGTGCTGGGTAATCCGGCACCGCCAGCGTGGTAGATCCAGGAACCGTCAAACTCTGAGTAGCTTATGGATTGTCTGTTTTCGATTTTGCACCGCGATCATCGCCGACTAAGCATCCCTCAATGCGCTACAGGCGTATGTGAAGAATGTCGGTCGTCCGTAATCTGGTCAGATGGCACGATAACCTGTTCGCGCATAATCGATTTGGAACGTGCCCATGCTTTCAGGAGAGGCTCTTCCAGGTAGCGCCAGGAAACGTCGGCGATAGGTATGGCCACGATGATGCCGACCACAAGCAATTGCTTGGAGTCGAAACCGTTCGAATACATTAGCGCTGCAATAGGATAGTGGTACAGATAAAGTCCGTACGATATTTTTCCGAAGTACCGCATTGGGATATTATCGAAAATATTGTTATAGATTGAGTCGTAGTTAATCGTGAAATACAAAATCGCAATCATCGTCATGACCGATACTACTGTTTTTGGTGGCAGTGTCGTGTATGGCTGGGCATAATGGAATACGAAGGCCACCATCACAAGAATAGCCGGGCAAAAAATCAGGAGGCCGGAGAATCGGTTTTTGAAAAGCCTAACAATGAATTTGTAATCTTTTAT
>NZ_JZRI01000068.1:0-2821 GCF_000952175.1 Pseudomonas sp. ES3-33
GTTCCGGTAGCAATGTCACTTCGACCCTGAACATCAGCGTCACCCCGGTCGATGACAACTTCACCGATGCCAGCGAAACGGTCTCCACCCTGGAAGACACTGCAGTGACCGGCAGCGTCCTCACGGGTACCTCGAGCGTCGACGGCGACGTGACCGTGGTCAACTTCACCATCGGTGCGGACACCTACACCGCTGGTAGCACCGCGACTATCGCCAATGTCGGCACCTTGGTGATTGGGACGAACGGGGCGTACACCTTTACTCCGGCTGCCAACTACAACGGCAGCGTGCCAGTGGTCAGCTACACCGTCACCGACGGTTCCGGTAGCAATGTCACTTCGACCCTGAATATCAGCGTAACCCCGGTCGATGACAGCTTCACCGATGCCAGCGAAACGGTCTCCACCCTGGAAGACACTGCAGTGACCGGCAGCGTCCTCACGGGTACCTCGAGCGTCGACGGCGACGTGACCGTGGTCAACTTCACCATCGGTGCGGACACCTACACCGCCGGCAGCACCGCGACTATCGCCAACGTCGGCACCCTGGTGATCGGGACGAACGGGGCGTACACCTTTACTCCGGCCACCAACTACAACGGCAGCGTGCCAGTGGTCAGCTACACCGTCACCGACGGTTCCGGTAGCAATGTCACCTCGACCCTGAACATCAGCGTCACCCCGGTCAATGACCCGAGCGTCCTGACTGCGGATACCAAAACGGTCGATGAAGACAATGTTGCAACCGGCAACGTGCTCGGCAACGACATAGATGTCGACAACACTCTGAGTGTCGCGACATTCACCGTACAAGGCGTCACCGGTTCCTTTACTGCGGGTCAAGTCGCTACTATCGCTGGCGTCGGCACCGTGACTATCGCCGCCAACGGCGACTACAGTTTCACCCCAGCGGCCAACTGGAACGGCACTGCTCCGCAGATCAGCTACACCACCAACACCAATTCCATCAGCACGCTGGACATCACTGTCAACTCGGTCAACGACGCTCCGACCGTCAGCACCACCTCCGCCAGCGGTGATGAAGATCATCTGATTACCGTGCAGCTGGGCGGCAATGACATCGACGGCAGCGTCGACCATTTCAGCCTGACCAGCCTGCCAGCCAATGGCGTTTTTTACGCTGACGCCGCCGGGACCATCGAGTTGACCGCCAGCAGCGTGATCTCCGCAACCGCCAACGGCGCAACGATTTACTTCAAGCCTACCGGCGACTGGAGTGGTACCACCCACTTCACCTACAGCTCGACCGACAACCAGGGCATGCCTTCCGCGTCTCCGGCAACTGGCACAATCGTCGTCGCACCAATAACCGATACCCCAAGCCTGTCACTGACCGGTGGCGGTCTAGTCGTCTCGACTGACCTGCAAGAAGTCGTGCTGAAAAGTGCCCATGGCGACGTTGCTGTCAGCAAGCTCGGTAACGGCGTTTGGCACACTGACAACAACGGTGGCATGGTCGAAATCGGCAAGGCCAGCGTCTACGGTGCCGGCGGCGATAATCAGGTCATCGAACTGGAACGTAATTCCGGTGATGCGGCCAACCTCTACACCACCATCGATGCCCAGGCTGGTACCACCTACAACGTGTCGTTCGACTATGCACCGCGGGCTGGTGTGGATAACTCGCTCATCAATGTGTACTGGGGTGGCCAACTCATTGGCACCCTGAACACCGCGACCGCCGGCATGCAGCACTACAGCTTTGACATTCCGGTCACAGCCGATGGCAACCAGAAGCTCGAGTTCCGCGCCGGGGACAGCAACAGCCTGGGCGGCGTGCTGGACAACATCAATGTCACTCAAGTGCTCAACTCGGGCCTTGAAGACACCGCGATTCTGCTGTCAACCATCCAGGCCCACACCAACGACGCCGACGGCTCGGAAACACTCACTATCACACTGAGCGACTTGCCGACGGGTTCCAGTCTCACCGATGGCATCCACACCTTCAATGCAACCAACGGCTCGACCTCCGTGGACCTCGCGGGCTGGAACTTGTCCACGCTCAAGCTGACACCGCCGACGAACTTCAATGGCGACATCACCCTGACCGTAACGGCCACTGCCAAAGACGGCGATGCCCCAAGTGCCAGCACTTCACTGCCACTAGTTGTGCACGTTGCGGCCGTCGATGACGCAAGCTTGCTGCAGCTGGACCGGATCACCGTCGACGAAGACCATGATGCGATCGGCAACGTGCTGACCAACGACCACGATGTCGACAATGTCCTGAGCGTTACCGGTTTCACCGTGAACGGGGTCAACGGTAGCTTCACCGCGGGCCAGACCGCGACCATTATCGGTGTCGGAACGCTGATCATCGCCAGCAACGGCGACTACACCTTCAAGCCGGCGGCCGACTGGAATGGCAACGTCCCACAGGTAACCTACACCACCAGCACTGGCTCGAGCAGTACCCTGAATATCAGCGTCACCCCGGTCGATGACAGCTTCACCGATGCCAGCGAAAGGGTGTCCACCCTTGAAGACACTGCCGTTACCGGCAGCGTCCTCACGGGTACCTCGAGCGTCGACGGCCCGGTCAGCGTTCTCAACTTCACCATCGGTGCGAACACCTACACCGCTGGCACCACGGCGACCATCGCCAATGTCGGCACCTTGGTGATCGGCGCGAACGGGGCGTACACCTTTACTCCAGCCGCCAACTACAACGGCAGCGTGCCGGTGGTCAGTTACACCGTCACTGACGGCTCCGGTAGCAATGTCACTTCGACCCTGAACATCAGCGTCACCCCGGTCGATGACAGCTTCACCGATGCCAGCGAAAGGGTGTCCACCCT